>CAZDAY010000114.1:0-5800 GCA_964503435.1 uncultured Treponema sp. | reverse complement strand
GATTATATTTAAAGCACAAGTTTAGTACGAATTTAATTTTTTTGACTTCCAAATCAACTTAGTTTAACTTAAAATAAAAAAATAAAATTTGTACTGAAAAATCAAACGGAGAAAATCAGAATGAAAATTAAACTTGAAAAGAAATTAAAATTTTTTGTTTTAGGTCTTGCCTCTATTTTTGCAGGAATCAATTTTACAAGTTGCGGATATAACGGACTTGTTGAAAAACGCGAAGCTTGCGTAAGTCAGTGGGCAAATGTGGAAAGTCAGTATCAGCGCCGAAGTGATTTAGTTCCAAATCTTGTGGCAACAGTAAAAGGCTATGCAAGTCACGAACAGTCGGTTTATTCTGATATTGCGTCATCACGGGAAAAACTTGGTTCAACAACAATAAATCTTAGTGCCGAAGACATAACAAATGACGAAGAAAAACTGTCGGCTTATCAAGTGGCACAAAGTGAATTAAGTTCAAATCTTTCACGTTTACTTGCAATCACAGAAAATTATCCGGAATTAAAAGCAAACGAGAATTTCATGGATTTACAAAGTCAGCTTGAAGGCATTGAAAACCGAATTGCAACTGAGCGCAAAAGATACAACGATGCTGTTCAAGATTACAATCAGTCGATTCAAAAATTCCCTGCGCTAATAACCGCAAAAATGTTTAACTTTACGCCAAAAGCATATTTTAAAGCTGAAACAAGCGCGCTTTCTGCTCCTAAAGTTGAATTTTAATTTACACGGTTTTTGGAGCGAATTTTTTGTGCTAACCTGCTTTTCGAGGCTCCGCTTTCGCTTCGGTGCTACGCACGCCTTTGGCCCTCTACAATCAGGGCTAGGCTTTACTTCAAGAATGCAGGTGATTTTCTAAAAAACTGTCAGTTTTCAGCGAAAATAAAAATCAAAATTTAAGGTTGAAAAATGAATAAAAAAAATTTGGAAAGGAAAATAAAACTAAAACCAGAAGATTTATCAGAAATTAAAAATGCCGTAATTGATGCTGAAAAAAAAACTAGCGGAGAAATTGTACTTGCTATGTGCTCAGAAAGTTCAAGTTATGCTTTTTGGGAACTTCTTACCGCTTTTGCAACTTCGCTTGTTTTAATGTGCTGTATTTTTCCTCTGGCGCCACAAATTTATTCCTGGCTCGGAAAATTTATTTGGAGTGTTCAGCCATGGCATTTGCTTAGCACATATTTTGTAATAACATCGATTTGCATTTTTCTTTTGTACTGTTTGTTTCAAATTCCACTAATAGATTCTTTTATAATTCCTCAAGAGGCAAAAAATAAAAGCGTTACTAACAAAAGTTTGCGTTATTTTACAGAAAGCAATGTTTACAACACAAAAAATCATTCGGGAATTTTGATATTTGTGTCTTATTTTGAAAAACAAGTTCGGATTGTTGCGGATAAAGGAATCAGCGAAAAAATTTCTCAGGATTTGTGGAATTTAATTGCAGATGAAATGACGGAAAATTTTTCTCGCGGACAAGTTAAAAATGCTTTTATTTGTGCAGTAAAAAAGTGTGGCGACTTGCTTGCAGAAAATTTTCCTGCTCAAAATGAAAATCCAAATGAACTTAGCGACGGACTTGTAATTTTGGAGGACGAAAAATGGGTATAATTGCTCCAGATAAAGACGGTTCATCAAACAATCACAAAAATAAAATCGCGCCAAACAAACCGCAAAAAAATCGCAAATCTTCGCGAAAAAATTTAAATTCAAACAGCGGATTGCCTGGATTTTTAATTTTTATTGCTTTCGTTGTAATTATTTTTTTTGTAATTATAAAATCTGTTACTTCGGGCAAAGAAAATGCAAAAAAATCTAATGCTCCGTCAAACACTTCTCAGTTTACAGAAACTTATTCTGATTCTGGAAAATCAAAAAATCAAACCGGCGGAATTTCAGATCCTGTGGTTTTAAACGAAATTCTTACAGAAATAGGGGCAAATCCTTCTTCATCTTCTGCGGTGGATTCTACAGCGAATTCGTCATCGGCAAATCAGCAAAATCAGCAGAATTTTTATAATGCCTTTCAAAATCAAAATTTTACAAATCGAAATTATACAAAAGATAAAAACGGACTTTATGAATTTACAAATTGTGTAATTGATGATGCAAATCTTTTGAGCAACAGTCAATATTCTGAACTTTGCGCTTATCTTGTGGGCTTAAATAAATCTTCTGGCGTTCAAATTGCTGTTTTAACCGTAAAATCTTTGGACGGCGAGGATATTGAATCTTTTAGTTTGAGTCATGCAGAAAAATGGGGCTTGGGGCAACGTGGAGTTGATAATGGTGCCTTACTGACTGTGGCTTATGATGAAAGAGTTATTCGCATTGAAACTGGCTATGGAACTGAAGCGGCCTTAACTGATGCAAAGTGTGCAAGAATAATCAGAAATGTGATTGCTCCGAGTTTTCAGAAAGGTGATTATGGAAATGGAATTATTTTGGGCGTAAAAAATATGGCTGGAATAATTACAAATGATGAAACTTTAATCAGCAAAGATGTTAGCGAAGATGAAGTTAAAAGTAACGGTTCTGCAATTCCAATAATTGTGATTATGCTGATTTTCTTTATTTTTTATTTTAGAGCAATTTTTTATGGAATTACACATCGTGGCAGGAGCAGGAGACGTGGAATTTATCCGGGAAATCATTTTGGTTCCGGTTCCGGTTCAGGTTCTTCACATTCTTCTGGTTCTGGATTTCGTGGCGGTGGCGGACATTTTGGCGGCGGTGGTGCTAGCGGAAGATGGTAGGTTCTTACCGCAGATTTTTCCCCACTTCAAAAATACTTGAAATTAGGTTATTGTAAAAACATGGTATATGAGGTTACAGCGACCAGACGTAGGCCGCAAAAATTTGAAGATTTGGTTGGACAGGAATTTGTTGCCCAAACTTTTAAAAAATCTATTGAATCAGGAAAGATTGCACACGCATATTTGTTTTCTGGACCAAGAGGTTGTGGAAAAACTTCTACAGCACGTATTCTGGCAAAGGCTTTAAACTGTAAAAACGGGCCAACTGCCACTCCTTGCGGTCAGTGTGAAGCGTGTAAAGAAATTACTTCTGGTTCCTCACTCGACGTAATTGAAATTGATGGTGCGTCAAACACAAGCGTAAACGATGTTCGGCAAATAAAAGACGAAGTTTTGTTTCCGCCAAATTCCAGTCGATACAAAATTTATATAATCGATGAAGTTCATATGCTTTCTACAAGTGCGTTCAATGCCTTGCTTAAAACTATTGAAGAACCTCCGCCTTATGTTGTGTTTATTTTTGCTACAACAGAATTGCAAAAAGTTCCGGCAACTATAAAATCTCGCTGTCAGCAGTTTAATTTCCGCTTAGTTCCAATCGAAAAGGTAAAAGAACAACTTGCTCTGGCAGCCCAGGAAATTGGAATTAAGGCAGAAGACGAAGCGCTTTATTGGATTGCCAGAGAATCAACTGGTTCTATGCGCGACAGCTACACCTTGTTTGACCAGGTTGCCGCTTTTAGTGACGGAGAAATCACTTACGAAAAAATCCGCGATAAACTAGGACTTGTTGGTGTTGACCAGTTAAATGAACTTTTTACTTTGTGCGTTGAACAAAAAGGCGAACAGGTGCTTTTAAAATTTGATGAATATTTGCAAAACGGCGTAAGTCTTGAACAGCTTATTTCAAATTGCACGGATTATTTGCGAAGTCTTTTGTTAATCAAAAATGGAATTACAAGAGAGTCACTTTTGGGAAATAATGTGGAACGTTATTCAAAGGAAGTTTTGGACGCATGGAATTCTGTAAAACTTGAAAGAGCATTAAGTATTTTTTTGCAGCTTTATCGTGATATAAGATATTCGTTAAGTCCTCGTTATGAAGCGGAACTTGCGCTAAGTCGGCTTTGCTGGCTAAAAGATTATGTTTCCAGCACAGATGTTAAAAAAGCCGTTGATGCCGTAAAACCTTTGCTAAAAGATGCCGCTTATCCACGAAGAATTTATCTTGAGCAAAATGATGGAAATGTTTCTGACGGAATTGCATCTGGAATTTCTGGCGCTTCAAATGAATTTTCAAACGGAAAACTGCCAACTTTTAGTGCCTTAAATAATCAAGAAGAATCTTTTAAGTCAGGCGGAGCTGAACCGCCGTTAAATAAGTCAGCCGTAAGTTTTACTTATGATGGTAATTATGAAAATTTTAATGACGGTTATGAAGAAAACGATGATGAAGATGATTTTATTCCAAATCCTCAGGACGAAGAAGAAAGTGCTTTAAAAACTTATGAAAATTTTGAAAGTCAGGAAGAGGAACAGAATAAATCAAATTCCCTGCCAAAAATTCAAGAAAAACTTGCACTTGATTTAAAAAATCCGAAAAGTGTAAGAGATTTTTTGATTGACGATTTGTCTTTTTCTGATGCAATGCTGGCGAGTGCTTTAATGCAAACAGAAAATTGGAAAATCGACGGAACAAATGTAAGTTGCACAACAAAACAGAAATTTGAAAGTTTTACAATAAAATCGAATATTCCAAAAATTGTTGAAAAACTTACAGAAATCTTTTCTATGCAAATGGATTTTAAAATCGAACTTGAAGAAAATGAAAGGCAGGAAAAAAAAGAAACTTTGCCGCAAATCGTTCAGCAAATTCGCGATGAATTCAGAGGTTCGGTTTTAGGCTGGGATAATTAGTTATAATTTTGACTTGAAATTTAGAAAAATAAAAATTGTGGAGGGGAAAAATGAATCCTTTTGATATGATTAAAAATTTGGGAAATTTGAGCAACATGCAAAATCAGTTGAAAGAAGCACAGGAAAAACTTTCTGAAATTGAAGCAACTGGCAGTGCAGGCGGAAATATGGTTCAAATCACGCTGAACGGAAAATTTGAACTTTTAAACATAAAACTTGATCCAATTTGTGTTGATAATCGCGACATTCCAATGCTCCAGGATTTAATAAAAGCGGCGCATCATGATGCAGTTGACAAAATTCAGGACGCAATTAAAGAAAATGCAAATTCTATGCTTGGCGGAATGGATTTAAAAGGTTTTCCAGGAATGAATTGATGAATGCACTTGATGAACTTACAGACAGTTTTTCTCGTTTGCCGGGAATTGGTAAAAAATCAGCAATAAGAATTTCAAATTATCTTTTAAAGGCTGATAAAAATTATCTTGAACGTTTTGCAAATCAACTTTTAACTTTGCAGGAAAAAATTCATCCTTGTTCTATCTGTGGATTTTGGACTGAAAATGATCCCTGCCCAATTTGTGCAGATTCTAGTCGGGACAGAACTTTGCTGTGTGTTGTTGAGCAGGCGCAGGACGTAAACACAATAAATAATTCTCATGAATACAATGGACTTTTTCATGTTCTTGGTGGTGTTATTTCGCCTTTGGATGGAATTGGTCCGGAGCAATTAAAACTTTCCTCTTTGCTTGAACGCGTAAAAAATGAAAATATTCAGGAAGTGATTTTGGCAACAAATCCTACTGTGGAAGGGGACACAACGGCACTTTATATTCAAAAACTTTTATCTGGAACTGGCGTTGCTCTTTCGCGTTTGGCTTCGGGGCTTCCGGTTGGTGGCGATTTGGAATACGCAGATAAATTAACGCTTGCTAGAAGTTTGCGTGGTAGAATAAAAATCGGTGGTTGAACTTGCAACGAAATTTCTAGCAGAAAAATTTCTGGTTAACCGGAAAATACTCCGTGTTAACAGAAAAATCTAAAATTCTTCACATCAAAAACAAACAGCAAAATAAAAAAATAATGATTTTTTACACTTCATAATATATAAT
>CAZDAY010000113.1:0-5842 GCA_964503435.1 uncultured Treponema sp. | reverse complement strand
GGTCAGAGACAGCGTGTTGCTGTAGGACGTGCTATTGTTCGTAATCCTAAGGTTTTCTTGTTTGACGAACCTCTTTCTAACCTTGATGCAAAACTTCGTGTTACAATGCGTGGCGAAATTGCGGCTTTGCACCAAAGACTTCAGGCTACAATGATTTATGTTACCCACGACCAGATTGAAGCTATGACTATGGGAACAAAAATTGTTGTAATGAAAGACGGACACGTACAGCAAATTGGTGAACCTTTGTATTTGTACAACCACCCAATTAACAAATTTGTTGCAGGATTTATTGGTTCGCCGCCAATGAATTTCCTTACTGTAACAATCAAAAAGGAAGGCGACAAAATTGTTGCAGATGAAGGTTCTTTTGAACTTGTTCCAACTGCAGAACAACAAGCCGCTCTTAAAGATTACGTAGGTAAAGAAGTTTATTTTGGAGTTCGCCCAGAAGATTTAACTTATCTTGAAGCGCCAGCTGCTGAAAATAATATGCAAATGAAAGTTTCTAACAAGGAACCTCTCGGTGCAGAAACGCATTTGTTTTTAGCAACTAAAGGACAAAACATTATTGCTAGAGTTCAAGCATCTTCAAAGGAAAGTTTTAAACTTGGCGAAACTGTTAACTTCCAGCCAAGTATGGCTAGATGTAAGTTCTTTGTTAAGAACCCAGAAGACTTGGATGCTGAATTGAACATCTGCGAAAAAATAGACGCTCCATGGTTGAAAAATTTAATCACCGGAGAAATAGGTTACAGCAAGGTAGATGCTAATACTCAGCTTGACCCAGCGGAACAAAAAAAGTTAGCAAAGGCTGCTAAAAAAGAAAATACAAAAGCTAACTAAAAACTAATTTTGTTTTAATGTTTGTAAGCCATACCGTCATTGGATATGATGGTATGGCTTTATTTTATCTGCAAGTGTTTAATTTTGCTGTGTTAGTTTAGTTTTATGACTTTATTTAACAAATGCGCTTTGTTTTACTAACGGAAAATGTAAAATTGTAAGCATTGGACGGATTGTTTGGAAAACAGCATGCATTTGCATCAAGATTTAAGCAGCGAAGTTGACCGTTGTAATTTTGAACTGTTGAATTTATTGCCACCGTGTTAGAATTTTCTGTGCTGACAGCCAGTAGATTGCTTCTTGAAGTTCTGCATTTGTGGGCATCCAGAAATATTTTAAAGATAAAATTTGCAAAATTGAATTTATGTCTTTGCCAGTTTCCTCAACTGCACTTTCGTAGTCGTTTATAAAGTCCTGCTTTGAAATTTTTTCTTCGTGTAAAGTTTTTCGTTCGATTGCTGTAATAAGCCAGCGATTTTTTTTGTAAGTCAGTTCAACTTTGTCGGCAAGAGATTGCACTGTAATTTCGTTGTGTTCTTCTGTGAGAATTGCATAAAAATTTACATCGTAAAAAATTTTGTCGCCGTCGCTTATTAAGTTTTCATTTTCTTGAGTTATGATTTTTGGATGCTGTTTTTTTTGTGGTGCTTTAAAAAATAATTTTGACTGTTTTGAATCAATTTTGACTTGCGAAAGTCCGGCTAAATTTGAAATGCTTTGATTTATGCAAAGCCATTTTGTTAAAGGTTGTGCCTGAAGATTTAAATTGTACATTGCACTCGCTTTGAAACTAACGTAAAGATTGCTTAAAATGTCAGTAAAATTTTTCATTTCTTTGCCGTAAGTGCAGGCTAAACTTTGGTCAACGTCTAAAGTGTTCATTGCGCTGTAAAACATTTCAACGGTTTGGAAAGATGTTAAACCTTGCGATGTAGGTTTTTCCTGAGAACTTATAACGAAAGATGTGCCAATAAAAATTCCAGTGAACAAAATTATAAGGCTTGCGATTAAAATTGTTCTGTGTTTTCGAATCCATCGTTTTGATTCTACACGAGCTGCTTGTTTTTTATTTGAGCGTTTTGAAAATTTTAAAAACTCTTTTTGATTTATTTTTGAACTTCTGTCAATAAAATTTAATTTTTTGCTTTCGGGAATTTCACCTTGCGAACTTAATCCTGCTTCTTCAAAAAATTCTGTGCGGGGGAAGTGCAGTGCAAGGAAATTTTCTGTGTTAGTTGCAGTTTTTTTTGTTTCCTGAAGATTTTTTGGCAAGTTTGATTTTTTCTTTGACTGTGATTTTTCTTCTTCGAGATTTTGACTTAAACCTAAAAATATTGCATTTGCGACATTTTCGTTTAATCCGGGGATTTTGATTTGTGGCAAAATAAAATTTCTGTCTAAGATGTCAAGCGCTCTTTGTGCTCTGTCTGGATTTTCAAATGGAAAGTTTTGGCTTAATGTTTTGTAAGCGATTGTTGCCTGAATAAATTTTAGTGCCGGAAACTTTGTTAAATTTTCGTTTACGTAAAATCCGTGTTCTTGCATAAAAATATTTTCTTTGCAGCACAAAATTGATGACATAAAAAATAATTTTGGCAGAAAAATAATTTGTGAAAAATCATCACTTATAAAAATTGCACCGCCGCCAAGTTCTGGAAGTTCCTGTTTCAAGTTTATGGCTTCTTCAATTACGTTTACAACTGTCGCTGCGGCTTTTACAGATTTTGCTTTTTCTTCTAAAGATAATTCAGATGATTTTTGTGCTAAGGAAAATTTTTCTGGTGCAGAAAATTTTGTTTGTGCTAATGGCACGATTTTTGCAGAAGAATCTTCTGTTGCAGCAGGCAAATTTTCAAAATAAGTTTTTAATGTTTTTCCAGAAAACGCATTGCCTTTTAAAATTACATTTCCGTCTTGATTTTCAAATGTTTCTTCAAAAGACCAGTTTTGAAAATTCCAAATGCCTTCAATTTTTTTTGCAAGAACTCCAGGCTCTTTTACTTTGTTAGAAAATTTTGCTCTTGCAAATTCTGAACTTGTCATAAATGTGTTTAAGTAAATATTTTCGCCTTCGCTTGTTACGCAGGAAATTTCTTGATTCATTTTGTTGCCCCAAAAGTTTTTTTATTGACAGATTCTGAAACAACCTGTATGTTGACAGGCAGAGTTCAGAATGACGATTTACCGACCAGAAGAATTATAAAGATATTTAAAATAATCCAAATTTGTGCTGTAAGTTGAAGAAAAATTAGGAATTGTTTTTTTGTAAGATTCCAGGCTTTTCCAAAATTCATAAAACTTAGGATCCTGATTGTAGGCTTGAGCGTAAATTGCTGCGGCCTGAGCATCTGCCTTACCTTTTATTTCTTCGGCTTTTCTGTAGGCTTCACTTTGGATTGTGCGCTTTTCGTTTTCAAGTTTACCGAGCCATTCTGCTTTTTTACCTTCGCCCAAAGAGCGATATGCCTGCGCAACTTGATTTCTTTCTTTTATCATTCGGTTGTAAACACTTTCGGTTAGTTCATCAGAATATTTAATTTGACGAGGAACAATGTCAATCAATTCAATTCCATATTCACTGACCATATTTCTGGCTTCGTCTGCCATTTCATCGCAAAGAGCGTTTCTTCCTTTTGTAACATTTTCGTTTTCTGCATTTTCGCTTAAAAGTTTTTCAAGTTCGGCGCTGTCTTCGTCTTCGATTCCGGTTAACTGCGATTGTGGCGCTTCTCGTTCGTTTATGATGTTGCTTGAGCGGACAATTTCACTAAGTCGGTTTCGGGTAATGATTGTGCGCGTTGATGAATCAATTATGTCGCTCAATTTGTCGTATGCGGCATTTAAAGTTTTTAGTGATTGATAAAAAAGTGCAGGATCGCTGATTTTCCATCGGCTTGTTGTGTCAACTATAATAAACTGATTTTCTTTTGTTGGAATTCTTGCGTCATCACCGTCGAGTGAAAGAATTTTTGAAGGATAAGTTGTGACTGTGTCGATGAAAGGAATTTTCATATAAAGTCCTGCTTCTGTGTGGCTTGAAACAATTTTTCCAAATCGAATTACAACTGCCTGGTTTCCTTCGTTGATGATGTAAAATGGTCCTGTTGCAAAAAATAAAATTACTGCAAGAAGAATAATTCCCAATACGAGATATGTTTTTTTGCTTAATTTTTTCATATTCTTTTCCTTAAAATAAATTTTTGTTTGTGGCATTTAAGTGCCAGTAGAGCGCCACGCCTTCGACTTGCGATTACGTGCTAAGTTTTAGTTTCGCAATCAAATGTGCTACTGCAAATTCTTAAACGGAATTACATTTTCCAGTTCGCTGTCAATCAAATTAGATTTATTTTCCTTGCCAGAAAAAAGTTCTTCCATAGTTTCCAGATACAAACGTTCTCTTGTAACAACCGGCGATTTTCTGTATTCTTCATAAACTGAATTAAATCGGGCAACATCACCTCTTGCCATATTTACGCGCTCAGAAGCATAACCTTCTGCAATTTGAAGTTGTTGCTGTGCTTCTCCCTTTGCCTTTGGAATTTCTGAATTATAACTTTCCTTACCTTCATTTATAAAACGATTCATATCCTGAATTGCCTTGTTTACGTCTTCAAATGCGTCTTGAACTCCCTTCGGCGGAACAATATTTTGCAACTTTACCGTCATTACGCTGATTCCAAGTCCGAGTTTTGAAAACTGCTCATTCATCATATTTACTGCGAGATTTTCAATATTGCTGCGTTCACTTCCCATAATATCTAAAATTGCTCTGTCGCCAACCAAAGTATTTATAACGCTTCGGCTTATGTCGCGGATTGTCTGCTGACGTTCTTCAACAGTAAAAAGCCACTTTTGCGGATCAACAATTTTGTACTGGATAATCCATTCCACATCAACAATATTTAAATCGCCTGTGAGCATAGTGCTTTCTTTTGAAATGTTATTTTGATATTGATTTGTAACGCCAGATTTTGTTGTTTTAAAACCGAATTGTTCTGTTTGAACGACCTTGTTTCCCGGAACAATATATTTTTTGTCAATTCCAAACGGAAGTTTTGCGTGAAGTCCCGGACCTAAACTTGAATAATATTTACCGAATCTTGTGATAACTGCCTGTTCTGCCTGGTCAACCACAAAAATGCTCGAAAGTCCAAGAATCACAATAAAAACTGCAATTAAAATTGTGATAATTGTTGACGGTTTAAAAAATTTTCTGATTTTTTCTTTACTTTGTGAAGTCATAAAAACTCCTAAAATTAAATTTTTGCGAGTTTACGCTTTGCTTTTGAAATTTCTGATTTGCTAATAAATTTTTTAATCAATCTGGCTGAAAATTCGTCTGAAAATTTCTGCAATCAATTTGACAAATAAATCTGCATATCAAAAAATTATTTCTAAAACAAGTATTTTCAATTTAATAAAAAAATGCGTCTTTGACAAATTCAAATTAAAATTCAAAATCTTTCTATTGTAAGAAAATCTGCTATTTTGGCATTTTATAAATATATTGCGAGTTGTATTTTTAGTCATATTGCTAAGGCCTATAGAATTTGTGCAACTTTTAAAAAAGAAAACGGAAAATAATTTTTTAATGTTTTTTGGAGCACATCTTCTGTGTTAACCGCCCGGATAATCAATAGGCTGTAGACCAGTTTGCCGTCTGGTAGGACAGTTAGTACAGAAAAACCGTTAGTGTACTTGCAAACATTGGCATTTAGACTCTTTTTATAAACACCGAACTTTACACACTAAACTAGAAGATAACTGCCTTGTTAATAGTTGAAAACCATTTCATAATTTTTTCTAAAATAAATTTTATTTTGGAGAATTTATGAAGCACATAAAAAGAATTTTTAAAATCTTTTCAATTTTATGTTTATTTAATGCGGCACTGTTTGTTTCTTGTGCAAACAATACAGGTGATGTAAGTGGAGAGAATAATCAGACTAATCAAAACTCTGGCACAAGTGGCGGTTCAAACGAAAGTGGTGGAAAT
>CAZDAY010000112.1:0-5856 GCA_964503435.1 uncultured Treponema sp. | reverse complement strand
ATTGTAAACAAAATAAACCGCATATCTTTGCTTTTCTAGCGGCAAAGATGCATTTTCGTTTTTAGAATAAATTTCAAGATTTCGCTTTGATTTTTCTTCTGCAAGTTTTATTGCATTTTCTAATTTTTGAGAAACACCATCAGTAATTAAAGAAGCAGTTTTATTGGCTTTTTCCAAAATTGTCTGAGCCTTTTTGCGACATTCAGTTGCTATTTCTTTGTCTAAAATTTCTGATGAACGTAATTCTTCCATAATTCTATCTCTTAAGTTGATTTTAAGATTGACGTCTAAGATTAAGTGCAAAATTTATAAAATATTATAACTTGCCTTAAATTTTAATTCCGACCGCTTCACGAATTGAATCAGTTAAAGTTTTTCTGCCCTGAATATGTCCGTTAAGTCCGGGAATTTCAACAATTAAAGGAGATGTTCCTTTCATTTGCCAAGCATTTACTTCATCTTGAATCATATCAGAAACATCTTCTGTTAAAATGAGAATTTTTGGTCTTTCAGTTTTGGCTAAAGCGTTTACAGATGAAGACTGCCCCGTAACCAGATAAAAAGAATCCAGCGCTTCTTGTCTGTTAGAAACAGCCTTGCCTTTTACGCCAGCCAGAGCAAATCCCAAAATCAATTCTCTTTCGCCTATAACAAAATATTCCATTTATTCTTTTTAAATTTTTAAACTGATTTTGACTTCAAGATGAACAATTACATTATGATAATAAATAATGCAACCAAAAATCCCCAAAGACAAATTCCTTCTGCAAGTCCAACGAATGGCAATGCCTTACCAGAAAGTTCTGCATTTTCGCTCATTGCACCCATTGCAGCCGCACCAATTTTTCCAACTGCCATTGCACCACCAATACAAGCAAGACCTACAGCGAGTGCTGCAGCAATATATTTTACGGCACCAGTAATTGCACTGCTAGAACCGTCTGATTGCACAGTTTGTTCTGTTTGTTCTACAGCTGATTGTGTTAGAACTACATCATTTTGATAATCTTGTGCAAAAACTGATGCAACACTAAGCATAAAAAAAGCTGATAAAACCAATAAAATTTTTCTGTTCATAAAAACACCTCATAAAATTTTTATTTTGACTGAACTGAATGATATTCAAACCTAAAAGGCTTAAATTCTCTACCCGTTTCAGTAAAAAATTTGCTAAAAAATTCATAATATTGAAGACGGACAACCTGAATTGCAACAATCATTCCTTCAAGAACAATAACTATTGCATTTCCAATAATGCTGACAAAAATGCCGCCAACATCGCCCGCAACTCCAACCATAAGATTTATAATAAATCCTAAAACCGCATGAGCCAGAGCAAACGCACCTACACGCAAAAAACTAACCGTATTTGAAAGATAAGAAGATAAAACTTCAATCAATTCAACAACAGCCGCAATAATAGCACTGAAAAAACCGTTTTCTAAAACAGGACGCTCGCCATCAACCAAACGTTCAAGCGGTTCACCAAAAGCCGTAAGAGCTAAAGTTACGCCAATTACAATCCAGTCATAAAATGCAGGTTTATGATGAAAAAATGCAACGTTAACTGCAAAAAATATTATATACCAGAAAAAAATTGCGCCAGTTAAACCAGATTTTCCAAACAAAGCCTTGCCTAATCTTTTTAAGCTAAACTGATTTATAATATTTATGACAAGTCCACAAGTGTTAATTATAAAACCAACGCCAACTGTAAATCCAAAGAACAAAAACATTCTTTTTACGCTTTCTGGAGAACTTGAAGGCATCATATGTAAAATTTGATTTCTAGGTTCGCCAAACAATCCTGTAATCCAGCGGCTAAAAGGAATTAAAATTTTTTCGTTCGCAAAAAATTCGCCGGTTAAAAGTCCCATAATCGTGCTGGAAACGCCAATACAAATAAAAATCGGACCAAATTTTTCCCAGCCCATAAGTTTGAACTTTTTTAAGCACATTAAAATTCCAAGAATAAGAAATACAAGTCCTTGCCCTGCATCACCAAACATAATGCCAAAAAGTATTGTAAAAAATATTGCGACAAAGGGAGTTGGATCAACAGTTCCGTACATTGGAGCGCCATAACTAAAAATCATTCGCTCAAAATTACCGACCAATTTTCCATGTTTTAATCTGACAGGAACTTTTTCTTTTCCTCTGATAACATCTTCAACTTCGTTCGGCAAATAATCACGAATACTCGCCTTGCCCTTTGTAAGTTCATCAATATCTTTCATTACATCAGAACATTTGTAAGCCGGAAGCCAGCCTGTAATTCTGTACACAAATTCCGTACCTTGAAGCTGCTCTTCTACCGCAGTAATTTGCGAACCAACCGTAAAAGTTTGCAGTAAATGATAAAGTTCAGCCTTGTGAGTTTGTGCAAAATTTTTGCGTTCAGTTTTTAATTCTTCAAGATTTTGCTCAAGTTCTGTTTTTTTAATCCGCAGATTTTCGAGCATATTTTCAGGAATTCCCTTAAAACCTTTAGGAATTTTTGTTTCTACAAAATCAATTTTTTGCAATTCTCTGTCTACTTCAAGCCGATTTTTTTTAGAGCAGGCAGTCATTATATAAGTTTTATCATCACCAAGGGCAACAAGAATTCCCTTGTTTTTGATATTTGATTGCAATTCATTAAATTTTTCACTGTCAATTTTTCCAATTCGCAAAGTAAGAAAGGAAAGTGATTCAAGTTCAGAATATGGAACTCTTAAATTTGAAAAAGCGAGCGCTTCTTTGTAAGTTTCTTGAATTTTTTTATATTCTTCAGCAGCACTAACTTCTTTTTCGTGCAATTCCAAAGTTAAATTTATAAGTTTATCTGCGTTTTGAAAATCTTCTGGACCAGGAACAGAAAGTTCTTCGGTAAAACCTTTTAAATCTTCTATTTCTAAATCCGCACGAACCTTTTGCAATTCTTCAAGTTTATAAAGTTCGCCATTTAAATTTTTCTCATTAGAAGTTTTTAAACTTTGATCCTCAAAATCTTGCTGAAACTGAAATTCTCCAAGTTCCCCAAGATATTTTAAAACTTTTTGAATATCATCTTTTAAAACCATAAGTTCCATAAGACGCATAGGACTTGTCTTAGCCAAATTATTCCCCCTTAAGTCCAGCAATTTCCATAGCCTGACTTGAGCTTATATTTAGACGTATACTTTCAGCAGCAGTTCGTATATTGTCTAATTCGTTTCGTTTTACAATAAAAAAGCAAACCAGCGGCGCTTCCGTAAAAGGATAAAGATGAAACATTTTGTACGCTTTTTTTACATAAAAACTTTTGTAAGCATTGTTAAGCCAGCGCGGATCTAAAATCCAAACATCGCCTTCCTGATGCGGATTTAAAATTGCTGATAATTTCCATTTTCCCCATTTAGTCCAGTCATCAATGTCCCAGGAAAGAATTTTTGCGCTTTCTTTTACAAAAATGTCTTCTGGATTACAAGAATTTTTATTTTCATCAGTTGAATAAACCAAGTGATTTAAAATTTCAAAATCTGGCATTTTATAATAAATTTTAAGTCTTAACGCCCAAATCACATTGTCAATAGAAATTTTTTCGCCAATCAAATCTTCTAAAGCCTTTCTGCAAGTAAGATTTGTTTTTTTTGTTGCAGCCCAAAGTTCGCGGATATACTGTTCGTCAAGTTTGTAATCATTTTTTTGCTGAACTGAAAATTCAACTGGCGCCTTGTACCATTCGTATGGCGATTTTGCAGTAATTTCCTGAAAATTTGGCCAGGCTGAATAATTTACCTGCGAAAAAGGTGAAATGTCTGCAAGTTCTGGCATTTCTTCAAAACCTTCGTTTAACGCAGATGATAAAGTTTTTAAATTGTCGTATTCATAAAATCTTAAAAGCGTAGTTAAAATTTGCGAAGGATGCGAATAATTTTTTATAAGTTTGATATATTGATTGAAAAATTCTTTTTGTGCTTCTTTTTCAAGTTCTCGTGATAAAAGATTTTGTGGAACTGGCGGCGATTCTCTGTTAAAAACCAAAGTCCACAGTTTTGCAAGAGAATCAACTTCAAAAAGATGAGATGCGCGTTCTCCAACATAGGATTTTGCCATCATTCCGCTCATCTTTGCATAAACGTAAGAATCAGCAGCACTTTTGTCCATAGTTACGTAAGTTAAATTTTTATGAGATTGTTTTAAATTTTTAACATTTTCTTTTGATACGCTAAGTGCCGACATATTTTTGTCCGATTTTTATTTTGTTAATTCTGCAAAAGTTTTTCGAAGCAAGAAACAAAGGCTTGATTGTCTTTTTTTAGAGATTCAAGTGAAGCACGATATTCTGAAAATTGTTCGCTGTGTTTTTGCATTAAATTTGATTTTTCCTGATTTTCGTGTTCTTCGATTTGATTTACAATTTTTGAATATTCAGTTTTAAAACTTTCGTCAGCACTTGCTTTTGCTTTTGAAATAATTTGATCCGCTGTCTTTTGTGCATCTTTCAACATAAAAGACGCTTCTTTTTCTACTTCAAGAAGATGCTGAATTATGTCAACTTCGCTGTCCATGATTCTTCTCCATTTTGTAAATTATAAAACATTATTGAAGAAAATACAAATTTCACAAATATAAAAAATCTGTTATATACAAGTTGATGATTTTATTATTATGCTGTTTTAGATTTTAGGATCATGTTTCGACAAGCTCAACAAGAGAGTCCGACAATGGCACGTTAATGTTACCCCGACAATGACAGTTAACATTATTCATCAATTACAAGATTTGCAGACTATAGTTCTGAACTTCTGGTTGGTACACTTGGACGTTGCTCAGGATCCGCATGTCGAACTATCAGAAACTGTTATATTTCAGACAAAATTCAAAAAAAATCATTTAAAATAAAAAAAACAGGCTAAGCAAAACTTAACCTGTTATTTTGTTTTTATAAAAACTTATTCGCTAAGACTAGAAGATTCTGCTGCTGATTCAATTACCTGAGTGTCAGTTTTATGTTCTTCAGTTTGATTTTCTGTTGTACCGAGAGTTTCTTCAAGCCAGTTTGTATCGTCTGCTGATTCTGTGCTTAGAACTTCGCCTTGAACTTCTGCAGCAGCACCGCTTACATCAACATTTTTGGCTGGTCTGTTCAACAATCCCAAAGAAAATGCAAAAATGAAAAATAACGCCACAAAAACTGCGGTTGCCTTAGAAAGAACACTAGCCTTATGCGCTCCAAAAGCAGCACTATTTCCACCGCCAAATGCAGAACCCATACCGTTATTATCTTCATTTTGAACTAATACTAAAAGAATTAAAAAAATACAAACAATTACAAACACAACAAGGAGAATTGTTCCAACAACACCCATTTTTTTTACTCCAACTAAGATTTATCTAGGATTTTTTAGTCTTATAATATTACAGTAAACATTTTTTCTAGTCAATAAAAAAGCGTTTTTTGTGACAGAAATCAATTTATAAAAAAAATACTGATTATTTTGTCATTTTTGATTGTCGGGTCGAGCCCGACAATGACATATATTCTGTCAAGCCCGACAATAATAGTTAGTCTTACCTAACAATGAAAGTTATTACTGAAAAATTATTACAAAACGCAAATTGGGACGAATGTTTCTGCTTTTAATGAAGCGCCGCCAATTAAACCGCCGTCAATGTCTGGCTGGGCTAAAAGTTCTGGAGCATTTGACGCTTTCATAGAGCCGCCGTACTGAATTATGATTTCGTCTGCAATTTTTTGATTGTAAAGTTTTGCAATGTATGTGCGAATAAATTTATGAATTGCCTGTGCATCTTCTGGAGTTGCAGTTTTTCCTGTTCCGATTGCCCAAACTGGTTCGTAAGCGATTGTTACGTTTTTCATCTGTGCTTCTG
>CAZDAY010000111.1:0-5877 GCA_964503435.1 uncultured Treponema sp. | reverse complement strand
AGCAAATCTTCCGCGCTAACAGAAAATTCCCTGTTCCCCAGCAAATCTTCCGCGCCCGCAGAAAATCTTATGTTAACCAGCAAATCTCCGCGCTAACAGAAAATCTTATGTTCCCCAGCAAATCTCCGCGCTAACAGAAAAATTTAAACCGCCGCCCGAAGCAAAAAAGTTTTCAGCCGACGAAAAAAAAGCAAACATTTAGCGCAAAAAGACTATTCTGCCGACGCAAAAATCTTCAAGAAAAAAAAATCAAGGAACCGGCATTAAATCCACAATTTTGCTAATCAAATCATCTGCGCTAACAGAATCCGCCGCTGCCTCATAATTCAAAACAAGCCTGTGACGCAAAACCGACTTAGCAACCGACTGAACATCTTCCGGCAAAACAAAACTTCTTCCATTAAAAAGCGCGCAAACCTTAGCACATTTAAGCAAGGCAATTCCTGCACGCGGAGAAGCACCAAACGAAATATAATGCTGCAAATCATTTTTGTGATTAAGAGCACTAAACGACAATTTTTTTTCTTCCTTTTGATTTGTAAAAGGACGAGTCGCATTCACAATAGAAACAATGTAAGCAAGAATTTTGTCATCAACCGTAATCGCTTCTACAGCACTTCTGCATTTTTGAAGAGAAAATTCAGAAAACACCTTGTTCACCGCAATTTCGCCAGACTTACCATTTGAACGCAAAATTTCAATTTCTTCTTCTGGATTCGGATATTTAGCAACAATTTTCAGCAAAAAACGATCCAGTTCTGCTTCGGGAAGATTGTAAGTTCCTTCCTGCTCAATAGGATTTTGAGTTGCCAAAACAAAGAAAGGCTGCGGCAGTTTGTAAGTATCTTCGCCAATCGTCACCTGATGTTCCGCCATTGCTTCAAGAAGTGCCGACTGAACCTTAGCCGGCGCTCTGTTAATTTCATCAGCAAGCACCAGATTCGCAAAAACCGGTCCCTTCCTTACAGAAAAATTTCCGCTTCCCTGCTGATAAATAAGCGTTCCCACAACATCAGCAGGCAGCAAATCTGGAGTAAACTGAATTCGCTTATACTCAAGCCCCGAAACATCAGCAAAAGTTTTAATTGCCAGCGTTTTAGCCAAACCAGGAACGCCTTCAAGCAAAACATGACCGCCGGCAATCAAAGCCGACAAAATTCCGTCAACAACTTCAGTTTGCCCAACAATTCTCTTAGCAATTTCAGTTCTGCAATTTTTAATATATTCCGAACATTCATCTAATTCTGCTTTTGTAATAACCTTCATTTTTTCCTCTTAAACATTCATTTAAAATTGCTCAAATTATATAAATTATTCTATGCGATGTCGAGTTTCAAATTTTTTTGATTGTCTTGATTTTTTTGATTTTTTTGGAGCACATTTTTCTATTTGCAACGGACTTAAATGGCTAAGAATTTGCCCCAAACAAAACCCGCTTTCCGCACTTCCACTTTCGTTCCATTCTTGCTATCGCAAGAACGCCTCCGCCTGCCTTTCGGCAGACAGGGCGGTGCTACAATCGGGGCTAGGCTGGTAAAAATGTCATTATTGACCAACTTTGCTACACAAACATCATCCACAAGAAAAACAAAATTCTTGACATAAAATTGTGATTTTTAGATACTGTTTCATTATGATAAATCCACTCGCTCACGAACTAAATCAAATTCTTGCTGGTACCACAGCCGGTGCCTTATTGTCAGATCTTGGAAACAGACTTTACTTTCCAAAAGGAATTATTGCTCAAAGCGGAGAAGCTAAAAAACTCGGGCATGTTGCAAACGGAACCATTGGAATGACGGTTCAAAACGGAACACCTTTAATGCTTCCTTCTCTAAAAAAATACATTCCAGAATTAACAAACAGAGAACTGGTTGCTTATGCACCTACTGCCGGAAATCCAGAACTTCGTGAAATTTGGAAATCTGAACTTATTAAAAAAAATCCAGACTTAAAAGACAAAAAATTTTCACTTCCGGTTTTAGTTCCAGGTCTTACCGCTGGAATTTCTTATCTTGCAGATTTATTCCTTGACGAAACAAAACCTTTAATTGCAGCAAATCCTTCCTGGGACAATTACGTTTTAGTTGCAAACGCACGCCGAAATGCGCAATTTATTCAGTTTCCAATGTTTGAAAACGGAAAATTTAATATCGAAGGTTTTGAAAAAACAATTCGGGAACAGGCAAAATCTGGCTCAGTACGGGCAATTTTAAACTTTCCGCAAAATCCTTCCGGCTACAGCCCAACAAAAGACGAAGTTAAAAAAATCATTTCTCTTATAAAAGAACTTGCAGAAAATGGCTGCAAAATTATGATTTGGTGCGACGATGCATATTTTGGTTTAAATTACGAAGAAGATATTTATCCGCAATCTTTGTTTGCTGAACTTTGCGATTTACACGAAAATGTTCTTGCGGCAAAAATTGACGGTCCTACAAAAGAAGATTTTGCATGGGGATTCAGATGTGGCTTTGTAAGTTTCGGTTGCAAAAATATGAACGATGAACAATACGATGCTTTAGTAAAAAAATTGATGGCTGCAATTCGTTCTTCTGTTTCATGCGCTTCAACTCCACCGCAATCTGTTTTACTCAAGGCTTACCAAAATCCTGAACAAATCGAAAAAGAAAAAAAAGAATTCAGAGAAATTCTTGAAAGACGTTATAAACTTGTCAAAGAATTCGTTTCAAATCATACAAGTAAAAATATTGAAGCGCTTCCATTTAATTCCGGCTACTTTATGGCGTTCCACACAAAAAATATAAATGCCGAAGAATTAAGACAAAAGTTGCTCAAAGAAAAAGGAATCGGTACAATATCAATAGATTCGCAAACTTTACGCGTTGCATTCTCAAGTCTTGACGAGGATAAAATAAATCTTGTATACAAAACAATTTACGAAACCGCAGACGAAATGTCTGAGTAATTGCTTAAAATTTACAATAATTTTCCTGCTTGCGTTTATAAATTTATCTTGCAACACAAGCAGGGAAAATCAACTCATAATCTGGACAGACAACACTGAAATTGTTTCTTACGTTGAATTGTATAATTCCATTTACGAAGATGCACAGGCAGTTGTTGTTTACAAAGCGGAACCTACACATTCTCTTCCACCGGCAAAAGATGAAATTAAGCCAGACATTATAATCGGACCATGGCTGAAAAATTCAAGAACACGCAGAAATTTTAAAACCTTAGATTATCTTTTTGAAGAATCAAGCATTTCACGCTCAAGTTTTTACAAGCAGATAATTGATTACGGAATGATGAATTCAAAGCAATATCTTATTCCAATTTCTTTTAATCTTCCGGCGATTATTTACAGCAAAAAAAATGAAAATTTAATCGAAAGCAATCACTTTTTAAATCTTACGCAAATCAGACAAATTGCTTCAAATTTCAATAAAAAAAATCAGTCAAATTCTTATGTTTCCATGGGCTACGGTCCAAGCTGGGACAATGATTTTTTGTATCTTGTAACAAAACTTTACGAAACTTCTTATCGCGAAAAAGGCAACAGTTTTCTTTGGGATGACAAAAATCTTCAAAATGCGGTAAGTTTTATAAAAGAATGGACAAAAACCAGAAATACTGACACTACAACCGAGCAAAATTTTCAGTTCAGATATTTGTACATGCCAAAATATCGTCAAGTGGTTTCTGAACGCTGTCTTTTTGCATATCTTACAAGCAACGAACTTTTTAACTTAAAAGCTGCTCAGTTAGAAAATCTTTCGTTTAGATGGATTGAACAAAATCACAAAATTCCTGTTGAAGACAATTTACTTTGCATGGGAATTTATAAAAATTCAAACAATGTTAAAAAGGCAGAAAAATTCATTACCTGGTTTGTAAAAGAAGAAACTCAAAAGCAGTTAATTGAACGAATGCAAAATATGAAACTTGACACAAAGGATTTTGGAATTGCCGGTGGATTTTCCAGTGTAAAATCTGTAAACGAAAAAATTTATCCTGCGTATTACAGACAACTTTTAGGAAATCTTCCTGCCGAAGAATATATTACAATGCCTTTTATTTTGCCTTACACATGGCCAAACATAAAAAGTCGCGTAATTTTTCCATTTTTACAAGAAAGTACAAATACTTCTGTAGAATCGCCCGAAACGCTAGAAAACAGAATTTCTGATTGGACAAAGCAAAGTTTCTAAATTTAAATGTCAGGAGAACAAAATTATGATGAAAATAATTCGCCCGGAACAACTTGCTGAAAATACATTTAAAATGATTGGCACAGACAAAATGCTTATTACTACCTGCACAAAATCCGAAGACGAAGAAGGAAACATTTTAACCGGTCGCGTAAACACAACAACTGCTTCTTGGGGCGGACTTGGCATTTTATGGAACAGAAATATTGCTACAATTTATCTTAGACCAAATCGTTATACAAAAGAAATTCTTGATAGCACAGACAGTTTTAGTTTAAATGTTTTAAGCGAAAAATATAAAAATGTTCTTGATTACTGCGAAAGTCATTCAGGCAGAACAGAAGATAAAATAAAACAATGCAAACTTAATGTTGAATATATGAATTTTACGCCCTGGATAAAACAAGCGCACACTGTTATTTTTTGCAGAAAAATTTATGCGCAGGAAATTGATCCAAACTGTTTTACAGACGAACTTTTTTGCAAAAAAAATTATCGCAAAGATGATTTTCACACAATGTACATTGCAGAAATTTTAAAAGTGATGGTTGATCAACAAGAACTAAAAAAGAAAAAATAAAATTTTTTACTTGGATTTTGCAATTCTAAAGCCAAAATAATTATAGGTTTCACTTGGATTAAAAGAATAGCGGTCGCCTGCACCCAAAAACATTGTGTAAATATTCCAACTGCCGCCACGCATAATTCTTTCGCTACCAAACTTTGGACCACAATAATTTTTGTCAGAAGAATCAGAATATTCAGCAAACCAATCAAAAACCCACTCAATAACATTTCCGCTCATATCAAAAATTCCAGCGCCATTTGGATTTCCTGTACCAGGCTTTGGTGGAGAAGAAGGCTCAAAAGGAGTGCCAGCAGTTCCAACTCTGCGCGTAGAATCAGCATTTTCATAACACCAGGCAACTTCGCCAACAGGAATTTCTGTGCTGTCGTGTCCCTGAAAATCAACCTGCCCGCTCGCCAAAACGCCTTTTTGCATTCCACTCACAGTTTTTCTGGCTGCATATTCCCATTCACTTTCCGTTGGAAGTCTAAAACCGTTCGCTTCAAAATCGCAAACAAGCAAATCGCATGTTGCAGTATCCGAAGAATCTCTCAAAATAATTCCTTCGTATTTATAGCAAGGTTCAAGTCCGCACATTTCACTAAAAGCATTGCACCAAATTACAGCGTCGTACCAGCTTATGTTTGTAACTGGCTCCCACTGACTTCTTTGACTTGGAGATTTTCCCTGCCTGCCGTTTGAGCCTTCCTGCCCTTCATTCAAAAAATAATATCCTTGATTTACCGCCCATTCATAAACTTCGTACCAAAGTTTGTAAGTTGTTTCATAACGATTTATAAAAAACGGAGCAATTTTTCTTTTTGCAGTAAAATTTTGTGCTCCTTCGCCGATTGTGTATTCAAGCAAATTTAAATCTGTTGATTTTGCTGATTGCACGTCAACTGTGCTTTCAGAATTTCCAAAGTAAACAAAATCCACTGGCTCAAAATCATCTAATTCAACATCAATAAAATTTTGTGCGTAAACTAAAGACAAAAAAAACATAAAAAAAGCAAAGAGAATTTTTTTCATTTACAAATCTCCAAATTAACAAAAAATATGTATTTCTTTTATTTACAGATTCTGAAACAAGTTCAGAATGACACAGTTTTTAATTTTAGCGGAGTTCAGCCA
>CAZDAY010000110.1:0-5978 GCA_964503435.1 uncultured Treponema sp. | reverse complement strand
ATCAAGCTGATTATTTAAATCTTCCTTTGCTTTTTTATTTGCTGAAGAAGAATAACCGGCACTTTTTAACTTTGCGTCAAGTTCTGTAACAATGTCTTCTGTAATTTCTGTAAGTTTTTTTTGTAATTCAGAGCGTTCATTGTTCAAATTGTGAATTTTTCCGGCATCTGTGGAAATTGTTCGCGTGTTGTCATCAATTTGAATTTTTGACTGATTTATGTTTCCAATAAAATTTGCAATGTTTTTTCTGATGTCTTCAAGTTGCTTGTTCATTTAGTGGACTTGCGCATTTTGATTGTCAATATCATCATTTAAATCAGAAATTTTTTCTGCGGAATTTTTGATTTTGTATTCAATTTGCGAAATTTTGTTTTTTAATTCGTATTGCTGGTTGTGAAGAATTTTTGCTGATTCTTTTTTTCCATTTTGACTTGTTGCAATTTTGATTTGTTCCTGCTGCTTTTGAAGCACAAGATTTTGCAGTTCCTTAACCTTGTCTGTGTTTTCGTTTAAAGTTGCATAAATATCATCAATTTCTTTTGCAAGACTATCACGTTTTTTTTCAATTTCAATTCGATTTTGTTCGTTTCGTGCTTTATTTTGAGTAAAATCCTTGAGTTTTAAAAGCTGGATGTCCAATTCGTAGTTGAATTTGTCTTCTTTAAGTTTTCTGTATTTTGAAGTTTTATCTGCCTGAACTTTTAAAGTTTCATAACTGCGTTTTGTTTCAGACAGTCCGATTTCAATCTGTGTAAGATTTGCCTTTGTTTTCTCAAGTTCACGTTCTGCCTCTGCAACTTCAGCCTTACTTCTTGAAATTCCGGCCGCTTCTTCAAAAAGATATCTGCGGTCTTCTGGTTTAGACGAAAGCACCTGGTCAATTTTTCCTTGCTCCATTACAGAATAAGCCGCTTTTCCAACTCCGGTGTCCATAAAAAGTTTTCGCACGGTTGTTGCATTTACCTGACGATTATTGATGAAATATTGATTTTCGCCGTTTCTGTAAAGCCTGCGTTTTATTGCAATTTCTGTGTCTTCGATTGGCAGTAAACCGTTTTCGTTTGCGATTGTAAGAGTTACTTCTGCCATTGAAAGTGCCGGACGTTTTTCTGTTCCGTCAAAAATAACGCCTTCCATAGAATCAGCACGAAGATTTTTTGATTTATTTTCCGCAAGAACCCATTTTATTGAATCTACTACATTGCTTTTTCCGCAACCGTTTGGTCCCAAAAGAGCAGTAACTCCTTCTGCAAAATTTATAAGCGTGCGGTCTGCAAATGATTTAAAACCATAAATTTCAAGGCTTTTTAGAAACACTTTTTTATCCCCTTAATAAAAGTCTGCAAATTGTAGCAAAAAAGCCACCCTTTAACAATAGATTTTTTTCCTTCTGGCTAAAACGTTTTGATTTTGATTTCTTGCTGTCAGTTTACAGTTAAGTGGCAACGTTTTATTAACTGATATCCGCTAGCAAACTTCCCGTCCAATCTTGGCGGGCGAGGTTAGTGCACTTCAAAATTTAATTTTCTTTCATTTCCAAATCTTCTGGTGCACAAATCTTTCCCTTATAAATGATTTTTGGATAAACAGCAATTTTTAAACGCTTTTCCAGCTGGCTGTATTTTTTCATTTCGTATTCATCACCAATCACACAATTTATTCCCTTAGAACCTGCTCTTGCAGTTCGTCCGGCGCGGTGAATAAAAAAATCATCATTTTCTGGCAAATCCAGTTGAACAACATGACTTATATTGTTTATGTCAAGTCCCCGTGAAGACAAATCGCTTGTTACAAGAATTTTTATTTTTCCACTTTTAAAGCGGTCAATGCTGGTTTTTCGCTCTTTTTTGTCAAGTTTTGAACTTAAACCTTCACATTCAATTTTTTTGTAGCGAAGTTTTGACACAATGTTTCCAATCTGATTAGAATCCTTTGTGAACACAATCATTTTTGTAAAATCAACTGCATTTATAAAACTTCTCAAAGTATCAATTTTATCTCTCTGTTCTGCCCAAATCGCCCAATGACTAATGCGTTTTCTAAGAACATCTTCCTGTGGCAAACTCACAAACTGAATTTTTTCTTCTTCGTCGAAAGTTTTATCATTTTTTAGTCCGTTTCTTGCGTTTTCCAAAGTTTTTCTTGTAAAATCGCTTACGGTTGCAGAATTGCCAATCAACTGAATTTTTTTTGGTAAACGTTCAAGCAGTTTTATGGTTTCTTCTCGCATTTCTTTGCTCAAAAGTCTGTCTGCTTCGTCTAAAACTAAAACTTCGATGCTTTCGGGTTTTAACTTCTTTATGTGAATCAATTCCAAAAGTCTTGCACTTCCGCCCACAACAATGTCTGGCTTTTCTTTTAGCATTTCGATTTGTCTGGCAATAGGTGAGCCTCCAATGCAAAGTACGGTTTTTAGAGAACTTATTGATTGAATTTGAGATTTTATTTGCGAAGAAAGTTCATAAGTTGGGCAAACAATCATAAGTTTTATTTCGCTTTTTTGATTTTTTTGTGATTTTTCTGAATTTTCAGAATTTTCTGATTTTTCAGATTCGATTTTTTGTAAAATTGGCAGAAGATAGGCAAAAGTTTTGCCAGTTCCAGTTTCGCTTTGAAACATTATATTTTTATTTTGTTTAATCAGCGGAATTACCTGTTCTTGAACAGCACTTGGACTTTTTATGTTTAAAGATTCTAGTTTTTCAATAAATTTTTTGTTTATTTCTAATTCTTCAAAGGTTTTATTCATAAGTAAAATATAGCATATTTCATCAATTTTGTGGTATATTAAAAGTTATGAAAATTGGAATTGATACTTTTGGTTGTGATCACGGAAAAAGTGGTTTAGGTTCATATTTATATTCATTTATCCAAAATCTTCCCGAGTCGCAAAATTTTGAATTTGAACTGTTTGGTTCTGAAATTGATAAATTTACATATCTTGGAGACAATAGTTCTTTAAAATACAAAAGTGTGGGAATTCCTGATGCTTTAAATGCTGAACGTTTCTGGCATACTTTTTGTGCAAAAAGTTTTATAAAAACAAATAATTATGATGCTGTAATTTATCCGGCAGCGGCTAGAATGTTGCCAAAAAAATTTAATATTCCAGGAATTTGCATTGTAAATGATGTTGTAAGTTCAATTTTGAAACGAAAAGATGATTTGTGGACAAATTTATTCTTAAAAAAAAGCCTTTCAAATGTTGATTGCATAATTGCATCTTCTGATTTTATAAAACGCGATTTGCTTAACTGCGGAATAAAAACTAAAAGAATTGAAGTAATTTATAATGGACTTGACCATTCACTTTTTTACAATACAAAAGAATTTGATTCTGAAGCAGAATATGTAAATATTAAACCCTTTGCCATAAAGCGACCTTATATAATTTATGCCAGCAGAATGCAAAACGAAGACAAAAAGCATATTGAACTCATAAGGGCTTTTGAAATTTTTAAAGAAAAAACAAAGTTTCCTCATCGTCTTGTAATTGCCGGCAGTGAAGGACCTTTTAGCGACATAATTCATAGAGCAGCGTATTCTTCAAACTGGGCAAGCGATATTTTTATTACAGGTTATTTTCCGCATGAAAATTTTCCGCAACTTTATGCCAATGCAAGTGCCTGCGTTTTTCCGTCTGTAAACGAAGGTGTTGGACTTCCAGTTCTTGAAGCAATGGCTACAGGGCTTCCGGTTGCTTGTTCTGATGAAGGCGCACTAAAAGAAGTGACTGGCGGTAATGCATTGTTTTTTGACAGCAATAATGTTGAAGATATTGCAAGTTGTATTGAAAAAATCATTTCTGATGAAGTTTTGCGTGAAAAATTAAAAAATGACGGCATTGATTGGACAAGACGTTATACCTGGGAAAAAACAGTTTCTTCAGTTTTAAAAATTACAGAGGATTTTGTTAAGTGCTAGTTTTTTTTGTTTTCTGATTTTTGCGGATGCTTGTTAAATTTTAAAATAAAAATACCAACTGACTGGATTTTCAGTTGGCATAAAATCTTTCACTAAAACTGTTAAATGAATTTAATCATCAAGCAAATTTTCATGCTGTATGTTCAATTAAAAGTGTTTCTGCTGAAGGAATATATTTTTGAGTTACAATATCTTTTGTAATTACCAGTTTTTTCTTTCCCTTAACACTTGGAACTTCATACATTAAATCAAGAAGAATTTTTTCAACAATCGCTCTTAATCCGCGGGCGCCAGTTTTATTTTTAATTGCAATTTCAGCAATTTCGTCAATCGCATCAGAATCAAAAGAAAGATCAACATCATCTATAGCAAAACTTGCTTTAAATTGTTTTGTAATAGCATTTTTTGGTTCAGTGAGAATTGTTTTTAAATCATTTTTATCCAATTCTTTTAAAGCACATGTAATTGGAAGTCGGCCAATCAATTCTGGAATTAAACCAAATTTTACTAAATCATCGGAAGTTACTTGATTTAAGAGTTTCATTCTGTCTTCGTCTGAACGGTTTATTCCTTCTGCTCCAAATCCTATTGAAGAAGTTGAAAGTCTTTGTTCAATAATTTTGTCCAATCCAACAAAAGCACCACCGCAAATAAAAAGAATATTTGTTGTATCAATATCAATCATTTCTTGATTTGGATGTTTTCTTCCACCCTGAGGCGGAACAGAAGCGTGTGTTCCTTCAAGGATTTTTAAAAGTGCCTGCTGAACACCTTCGCCAGAAACGTCTCTTGTAATAGAAGTATTTTCGCTTTTACGACCGATTTTATCAATTTCATCAATAAAGATGATTCCTCTTTCTGCCGCAGCAACATCTCCGTCGGCAGCGTTTATCAATTTTAAAAGCACATTTTCAACATCTTCGCCAACATAACCGGCTTCTGTAAGAGTTGTAGCATCAGCAATCGCAAACGGAACCTTTAGTTTTTCTGCCAGAGTTTTTGCAAGTAGGGTTTTTCCACTGCCAGTTGGTCCTAAAAGAAGAATGTTTGACTTTTCAATTTTAATTTCAGAAGAAATTTGTTCTTCTTTGGAAATTGAAAGCTGCTTGTAGTGATTGTAAACAGCAACCGAAAGAACTTTTTTTGCATAATCCTGACCAATTACGTATTGATCCAGATAAGCTTTAAATTCCTTTGGCGTTGGAATTGTTGTCATATCTATTGGTTTTAAATTATTAGTGCCATCTCTTAAAATTGTTAAACATGGATCTATGCAGTGTTCACAAATGGCAGCATCACCCATTGGAGAACGAACAATTTTTCTGTGCTCATCAGCTGGTCTTCCACAAAAAGAACATACAACTTGATTTGAACGTCCGAAATGAGACATCATTTTTTTACTCCTTTTTTTGTACTAATCATAATGTGATCTATAATGCCGTAAGAAAGAGCGTCTTCTGCAGACATATAAAAATCTCTTTCCATATCTTTTGCAATTTCTTCTTCAGATTTTCCAGTTGCAATAGAAAAATACTTAATGCTCAACTTTTTTAAGCGGATAATTTCTTTTGCCTGAATTGCAATATCACTTTCCTGACCTTGAGCGCCGCCCCATGGCTGATGAATCATAACACGGCTTGAAGGAAGTGCATAACGTTTGCCCTGAGTTCCGCCTGCTAAAAGGACAGCACCCATACTTGCCGCCTGACCCATGCAAATAGTTTGAATATCACATTTTACATATTGCATTGTGTCATAAATTGCAAGTCCCGCTGTAACAGAACCTCCAGGACTGTTTATATACATATTTATATCTTTGTCTGGATTTTCGCTTTCGAGAAAAAGTATTTGTGCAACAATTAAATCTGCTGTTTCATCGCGAATTTCTCCGTCAACAAAAATAATTCTATCTTTTAACAATCTTGAATACAAATCGTAAGCACGTTCTCCATTTCCGTTTCTTTCAATAACTGTAGGAACTAAAGTGTTCATAAATTCATTCATTTTGAATTTTCTCCTTAAATTAACTTATTAACTTATTTATAACTTAAAAA
>CAZDAY010000109.1:1523-6054 GCA_964503435.1 uncultured Treponema sp. | reverse complement strand
TTATAATTCCAATAATTCCAGTTTTTTCATTTTCCTTAACGCCCAAAATAAATCTTGTTAAAGAAAGAACATAAATGTCGTTTTCAAATTTTTTAAGTTCAAGTCCGTTAGTTAAAATTTTATTATGAATTTCTGTGAATTTTAAAAGCGTATTTTCGTAAGAAGAAAAATTCATAATTTGCGAAAAATTCATTTTGATTTCAAGAATTTCGTTTTGCAAATTTTTATATTTTTCTGATTGAATTTTTACATTGTTTAAAATTTCTTGAATTTTTTGCGTGTTGATTTTTGCGTCTGAAGAATAATTTTCTGCGTTAAACGAAAGTGCGGTTTTTCCATTATTATCAGTTTCAAAAAAAATATTTATGGCGGCAGAGAAATTTCCTTTTTCGGCAAGACTTATTGAATTTTTGCTGATTTCTATGAATTTTGCAGGATAAGAATTTAAGGATTTTTCAACGAAAATTTCTTCAGAAAAGTTTTTGTCTTTTGTATTATTTGAAGAATTTTTATAATCCTTTGCGAAAAGAAATGTTTGACTCAGCAGAAAAGCAAAAACAAAACATAAACTCGCCAATTTTTTCATGGCTTTATTATGTCATATAAAACATAATATTTTAATACGTTTTGTTTTATTTTTTGTTTGTTATTTTTTCGGACTGAAAATTCTGTAATTCATCCATGGGAAAATTTCATCTTTTTTTTCAAGACTTGTTAGCCATTCTGTGCTGACTGTGTTGCTCGCTAAAGCATCAAAAACTCTGGTAAAATTTAAAATCTTATTTTTAAAATTTTCTGCTACGAAATCGGGAATTTTCTGTTCGTGAATCATCATTGGCCATTCGCCACTTTGTGCCAGCAAAAGTTCTTTTGCACCAAGATTTAAAAGCCTTGCTTTTAAACTGCTTTCGTTTGGAAATTTTTCTGCAAGATAAACCATTCTATTGGAAGCTTTTTGAATGTAGCGGAACATCCAGCTGTTTGAATTGTCAAGCAAATCTTCGCCGTAGCCAAGTCCGTTTGAAGAGCAGGGATAAGGCTCAAGTTTTGGAAGTGAAAATTGTTCTGCCAAAATATTGTTACAAGAAATCAGAGAAAGTTCTTTTTTGTTGCAGGAAATTTTTATTAAATTTTCCAGCCATAAAATTCCTTCGTACCAGGTTTGACCTAAAATTTGTAAAGGAATTGTGCAAACTAAACAAGGCGATTTTCCGTTCATCATTTCTTGTGCCTTAGAAAGTTCGCTTAATTTTGATTCATAAAAAATTTCAGCGTCTTGTTTGCATTGTTCACTTGCTTTTTCAAAATCATAAACTTCACAAGATTCTTCTTCGTCATCACCAACTGCAAAATATTTGTAAATAGTTTGAATTCGTTTTGTTGAAGAACCCAAAAAATCACCTAATTCCTTAGAATTTAATTCAAATCCAATATCGTGATTTTGTGAACGATAAATTTTATTTTTACAAAATCCGTCTTCACCATAAATTTCTTTTGGAGTATTCGGATCCGCGCCAAAAAGAACTAGAGAATTTGAACATCGAACTGGCGAAAAAATTCCGTTTTCCTGATAATTTTCACAGAACAAAAGTGATTTTGCATCTAAAATCGTATAATTTATTCCGTAAGAACGCAAAATTTTGTCCAGCGGTTTTGAATATCCGCAATAAGGAAGCATAAAACCTTCGCCAGCATCTTCAAAATAATATTTTTGTGAATAAAGTCCGGTTTCAATCTGAGCGTTTAAAACTTCAGGAATGTGCGAGTAGAATGGAAGATAAGCGTAAGTTGCCGCAGTTGGAATGATTTCAAGAATTCCTTTTTTTGCAAAAAATTTAAATGCCTTTATTAAATCGTATTCGTAAGTTTCAGTAAAATCAATTTTTGTCTGAATTGCATCGTTTAAATATTTCTGGCTTAAAGTTTCAAATTCTGTGCCACGATTTCGTTCAAGTTCCGATTTTCCCAGATTTATGATTTTATCCAGATAATCAGCATACTGTCTTTGAACAATTGGATCTGTTAAAAGTGAACATAAAGGTGAAGAAATAACCAGTCCCAATTTAAATTCAAAATTTTCGCTCGAAAGGCGTGCCAGCATATTTAAAAAAGGAATGTATGTGTTTGTAATTGCAGAAAATAAAATATCGTTTTGTTCAGAAAAATCAAAATTTTCGTCAATATTTCGTATGTAAGGTTGATTTGCTTCTACAATTAAAACCAAATTTTTAGACATAATAAAAACACCTCTTAAATTGGAAAACCCAATCTTTACTTTTTATAATAATCGCCAGTTTGCTGATAAATTTCCGCCTTTCGCAGTTAAGTGCCAGTTTTCTAACAAAACCGCCGCTTCTCCAGCGAAACCGCCAGTCCTCTGAGAAAACCGCCGCTTCTCCAGCGAAACCGCCGGTCAACTAACAAAACCGCCAGTCAACTGACAAAATCGCCAGTTCTCTGACAAAACCGCCAGTTAACTAACAAAACCGCCAGTCCTCTAACAAAACCGCCGCTTCTCCAGCAAAACCGCCAGTCCTCTGAGAAAACCGCCGCTTCTCCAGCGAAACCGCCGGTCCTCTGACAAAACCGCCAATCATCAAATCATCAAAAAAATCACTGTGCATGATTCAAATAATAATCATGAAGAATACTTTTTAAACCGGAAAGATTTACCAAAGGCGGAAAATTTAATTTCATTCCGGGTTTCATATTTTTAATATCTTCATTAACTGAAGGAATTTGAATACGACGTGTACTAGCAAGAATTCTCGGTTCCTCATTTTCAAAAGATGCAACCAAAGTTACGTTAAGAACCTTTTTATTCTTCGGAATAAGAATATATTGTTCTCGAGTTTCCAGTTCAATTTTAATTTCAATCGAATCTAAAGGCTTTTCATCATCATCCAAAGACTCATAAAACGCAATGTGCAAAAAAAGATTTTTAAAGTTTTCATTAAATTTAAGTTCTGTAAAATCCGATTCAGAAATGTCCCAAAAAACAAAAATCCACTCAGGATTTCGCATTGTAAGATTTATTTCCGTGTCGTTGTAAGAAAGTGGCAGTTCATCAGGAAATTCATTTTCAGATTCATCTATTGTAACATCATCTTTTTCATCCGAATTAAAACTATTAAACAGTTCCTCAGAAGTTTCCAAAAGTTCTTCTATAATAAAGCGCCGATTCAAATTGTCAGGAATTTCAATTCCGTATTCATCAGCCAGATTAATTAAATCCGAGGTCGACATAGATTCAAGTTCTTGTTTAGACAAAACTTTATTTTCCATAAGTGCTAAAATATTCCTAAAAATAAAAGCTATTGTCAATAAGGAAAATTCTTTTTTTATTTGGAGCATACTTTTTTATCCAGCATAAATTTTTTGTGCTAACTGTTCGCCCCAAACAAAACCCGCTTTCCAAGGCTCCGCTTTCGCTTCGTTATTTTTTGTAAACAAAAAACAATGGCTAACGCCACCTTTCCAATCGGGGCTAGGATTTATTAAGAAAATTTTGCTTTTACTGGAAAAAAAAACAAAAAATTTATAGAAGTTCTAAAATTGCTTGAAATGTTATACAAAAAAGCAATATCATAAAATAAATGTTCTTAATCTACAAATATTTTGAACATAAAATTTCAAGTTGGAGAAAAAAAATGATTAAATCAAAGCTATCTGTAAAAATAAGTTTTTTATTTGCTGTTTTAAGTATTTTTTTTAGTACATTTTTATTTTTTTCTTGTAAGAATTTTAATTTTAATTCTAAATCAAAAATTGTTGTGACCTTACCCGGAAAAATGCTGGGGGGGGGTAGCCGTGCAATCACAAATCCAGAAAATTATACAGCTTCCAATATTTCTTCTTGGACTGTAAATTTAATTAGTATAGGGAAGCTTGGTTCAACAAGTGACTCTTACATTTATCAATCAAAAACAGAAAAAAGTGGTTCTACAGTTAGTTTTGATCTTGAAGAAGAAATTCCATTACGAGTAGAAGTTATTGGATATTCAGAATCTAAAGAAATTTTACTTTTAGGCAAAAGCGAAAACTTTACGCCAAAACTTGAAGAAACAACAGAAGTATCTGTTACAGTTTATTGGAATTATCTTAGCGTCAAGGCTGAAAACTTAAATGTCGAATTTAATGAAAATAACGAATTTACACTTAGAGTACGCGTTGATTGCAAAGAAAGCGAAACCAAAAATATCAGTTTTAAATGGTATAAAAGTTCTACAAAAAGTGAAGAAAATCTTCCGCCTCAGGCAATTATTTTAGAAGAAAGTTCGCAATCGAAATATGTAAACTCGCAATCTCCTGAATCAGATTATTATGAAAATTATTATGATGGCACTTATTCTAACAACAACACAGAATATTATTATTGCCTTGTTACACGCAAATATGATTATGTTGGAATATCGAGCGTAGAAAAACTTGTAGGTCCATTCCAAATTAATGCACAAAGTGGACAGCAAGGCGGAGACTCGGATACGCCAGGCGGAGAACAAGGTGGCGGAGAAGAACAAGGTGGCGGAGA
>CAZDAY010000109.1:0-1423 GCA_964503435.1 uncultured Treponema sp. | reverse complement strand
ATATACAATTGCAGTTTATGACATCGACACAACTGCTAAAGATATTGATGCGGAAGCGGCTACTAATGGAACTGTGGAGATTGGAGAAGCGATTCCTGCAAAAACTTGGACTATATGGAACACACAGGGAACATCGGAAACGAAAAGCGATTCGTTTTCTTATAAATGGTTTGACAGCAACTTAGACGAAATACCTAATGAAACAAACGCTGTTTACGAAGCAGATATTTCGTCTGCAGGAAAAAAAGAGTTTATGCGTGAGCATACGATAATTCCTGCGGCTTCTGAGTATTTTGATGACACTGATGATAATTCATACGAGATTGTTTATAACCTTAATGTCAAATCGGCTACTCTCAGCGAAAATGTAACCGACTGGGATTCTCTTAAAGCTGCAATAGAGGAAATCGGTACAGGAAGCGGAACGGTTACGCTAACAGGAACAGCTTACACTGCGACAACGACAAATGCAGATCAAGGCTCAATAGTTGTATCAGGAAATGTGAAAATTGTTCCAAACTCGACTGATGTTACAATTTCACGAGGAGGTGGCAATTATTATTTCACTGCTCCATTATTCACAATCGAAAGCGGTGCAACTTTAAATATCCAAGCGAACAGCGAATCCTCAATAGTCTTGGATGGGGTTAGAGATGATAATTCAAAAGGTGCAAACCAAACTCAAACTTTGATTGAATGTAAAGGAAATCTTGAAATAAGCGAAAATGTAACTTTGCAAAACAATCTAAACGAGTCAGGAGACGGAGGTAACGTAGGAGGAGCGATTTATGTTCATAAAGATACAAAAGTCGGTGCTGTTCTTCCGTCATTGAAATTCAACGGAACAATTAAAAACTGTACCGCACAACAAGGCGGAGCAATTTATGTTTCCGTTTCCGACAATACAAACAAAATAAGCGTTGAACTCAATGGAGCGACAATTTCTGGAAACACAGCGAACGGCACTATGAGCGCAAACGGTGGTGCGATTTACTTGTACAATGCAGAAGCGAACTTTACGAATGTGAACTTTACGAATAATACTACAAACGAAAAAGGAAGTGGCGGTGCAATTTATGTTGATGGAGAAAATACTCAAATAACTCTTTCTGATTGTTCTTTTAGTGGAAATACTGCTAATGAAACTGCAAATTCCCTATGTTTTGTAGCAGGTACCGCAACTTGCGATGGCAAAAAATTGGACTCAGCTATAAGAAATTATGTTTTTGGAGGAGATGAAGTCACTTCTACACCAGAAGGTTTTGTAAGAGTTACCGGCACTACATTTGATGGAACAGAAAATTGGACGCCACCATCACAAGTCTTTGTAAGTGGACGTGAAATCACAATCCGCAATTTGCTTGTATGTGACCACGAAGTAACAAGAAATGAGTATAAGTCTATTATGGGTAACGACCCGAGT
>CAZDAY010000108.1:0-6099 GCA_964503435.1 uncultured Treponema sp. | reverse complement strand
GTTGTGATATACATTGAAGAATCAATAGCAGAACCTATCTGATTTTGAAGTATAACAAGTAGACTCTTTGAATATTCAGATTTTTCATGAGATACATTTATTTTAAAAGTCCCATTCTTTTTTCCTTGAATCCTAATAGAATTTCCAGAAGCTATGCAATCAGCAAGACTTTCAGAATTTTCTGGAACTGTCCATACAAAACTTTCAGAGTCAACATATCCATCGTAATTTTCAAGAGAAGCATAAACAGTATACGGAGTATCACTTCCGTCAACTAAAAGAGTTGATGTGCTTAGTTCGACATGAATGTTTTTTACAATAGTTGAAACACGAACTATAATATTTAAGTCATATTGAGAGTTTTCGTGGCTTACAACAATATTGGCAACACCATTTTTCAAAGGAACAATTTCCGCTTCATTGAGATTTGCAGTCATTGAAATTATTTCTTTTGATTTTTCATCTGCAAAATTCCAAGTAAAGCCATTTTTATAAGTTGAAGAAATAGGATTTACAAGGTCTACAGTTAGTATTTTTGAAAAAACTTCATTTTTATTTACAGTAAGAACATTGTAATCGGTTGTAATATAAGTTTCAGTAAGTTTATCTGCATAAACATAAACAACAAATGAATATGAATAATCTGTATTTGGATGAGAAGCAATAAGCTGAGTACTTCCTGTTTTATTTGCAGTAATAACACAATTATTTCTTGCAGGAGAAATTGAAGCAATAGAAGAATCGTTTATAGACCATTCAAAATCTTCCATATCGGCAATACTTCCGCCATACAAAGAAGCAGAAACAGTCGTTGAATCTCCTGGCATAAGTTGAATTACAGAGTAATTTGAGTATATGTATGGATTTTCCGATACAGCATCTCCAATTGAAATTACAGAAACAAGACACGTCGCCACGATTCCGTTACAAGATGCTTTTATATAAGCTATACCACTTTTTAGGCCTGTAATAACGGCACCAAAATTGTCAGTTTTTAAAGAAATAAATTCTTCTTGCCATTCCCAACTAACATTACATTTTCCTTGATTTGTTGAAGGTGATAAAGTTAGTTTTAAATATTCACTTTCTCCAACATTTACGCTCAATGTTTCAGAAGAAAACGTAACTTTTGTAATTTCACTGTTATAATCTCTTCCATTTACAGTTTCTTCAACCGTATTAAAAAATTTACAAGAAAAAGAAAGACAAGATAAAACCAATAATAAAGCAGCTTTTTTTATAATGCCCATATTAACCTCTCATTAGTTAGTGTACATATTAGTGTTATTATCTTTTTATACACTTTAAAATTAAATAAAAAATATCACGCAAGAAACACAAAATAAAATAACACTTGCAATAAAAATGCTTATATTAAATTTATAAACATTTTTGTCATTGTAGTTTTCCTTAGAAAAGCTTTTTTTGATTTTTTCAATAATTTTCATCAAATTAACTCCTTGTTTAGTATTTTCTATATTGCTGAGTAACAGGAATATCCTCACACGGAGGAATTGTAATATTTTGATTTACAACAATATTTATTTTAGTTCCAGCTTTTATTTTTATAGTGGGCTGAACATTCATAGCACGGTCAATAAGTTTATCTCCAAGTTCTGCAGTAATACTTTGAGAATTTGCAAGAAGATTTTGAACATACTCGTTATTTGTATTCCCCATAGAATTTTGAAATTCACTATTTACAATAGAAAATACACTCATTAAACCTATCGCTTTTAAGTATGCTAAAGGATGGTCATTTACAAGACCTTTAAGTCCGCTTGCACCTTTTGCATCTGTTCCATTCATACTTCCTAGTTGGATTTGATAACCGTCTGGACGAACTAAAGTGGTCCAAACGACTTGAACTCTACTTTGTGAATACGAAATACTTGAATTATAAGTTCCATAAAGAACAGAATTTTGTGGAATTAAAAGAAAACGACCATCTTGAGAAGAATAAATATTTTTTGCAACACGAGCAGTAATTTCGCCAGGAAGGTCTGTGTTTAATTCACTTGTAAGAGTTGCTTCAAAGATTGTTCCTTGCCAAAGCGAGTTTAAATTAAGCCACTCGCCCTGCCCTGTATTTTGGGTATTACGTCCATTGTTATAGAAAGAGTTTTTTCCAGCTTGGTCATTTTGCGTAGCATAATCATTTGTTTGATTACTTCCATAAGCTTTTGAATATGCGTCAAGAATATTATTTGTATATTCTTCTTTTGAAGGCATAGAAAAGTTTTGAGTACGAGAAGAGTTCTGAGTTGTATTTTTTTGTACTGTCTGTTGATAGTCAGTTGAATAACTTGCTTGAGTTGAAGATAAACCTTTTATACCTGAAATGGTTTTTCCATGAAGAGAGTCATTTCTTGTATCAGGAATTTCAATAGATGATGAATATCCCCCACCTTTTCCTGAATTATAGTTTATATTTTGTGAAGTATATGCTTTTTTTCCATTATCTGCTTGGTCAGGAATTACAGGAGGAATCTCAACATCATTATTTGTGTTTTCCGCAGATTTTGGTTCTTCGTAATGTTTTTCTGCTTGGGACTTATCTTCTTGAGGAATTTCTTGACGTTTTGCAAATGCAGAATAATCAATTCCAGCACGGCGTTCTGCTACGGGTTTTTCTGATTTTTCATTTTTATTTTTTTTGTCAGGCATTAGAAAAGTTATAAGTATTGTAAGTCCGAAAACAATAATAATAGAAGAAAGTAGAAATTTTTTATTTAAAACCTTAGGTTTTCCAGTCGGTTTTTTATCTGCATCATCAGCAGATTGCTTTGTTTCAAATTTAATTTCTGCTTCTTTGTCGTTTGTATCTCCCCCTTCGACTTTTTCTTCTTCAATATGATTTTTATTATTTTGGAATATAGAAGATTCTTTGCTATCAGAATCTGCATCATTTTGATTTTTCTCAAATCCATTTTCAGCAAAATCTTTTGATTGTTCATTAGAATTTTCAGTCTTGAAATTTTCTGGATTAAACTCATCAACTACGTCTTTTTTCTGATTTCTATTTTTATAATTTTTAGACTCATTGTTTGTGTTTGTATTTTCATAAAAATCAGAACCGCCTTTCAAAAAATCAGGAATTTGAATATCACTTTCATCAGTAAAATCTTGCACTTTAGAATTTGATTCATTGTTACTTTTAGGAACTGAATCTGAATCATCATCTAAAAAGTTTTCATAAGGATTATATTCATCGGCTTTTTGATTTTCTTCATTATCTGGAATCATTTCAGTGTCTTCAATTTCATCATTATTGTCCATAATTGCTCCTATATTCTTCGTAGTTTTCAGAAAGTTCATCACTGTCTAATACATCATTATCTTTTAAGAATTTTGAATAATCTAAATTTTCAAATTCGTCTTTCGAAAGAATTTTTGAATTTTCTGAAGAAGTGGCGCTTGAATTGTCATTTTTTAATACAGGCTTTTTTACCCAATAACCAAAAAAATCAACAGCAAGACTGACATAAATAAGTGATGTACAAAAAATTGCAATCACGGGCATCATAAAACAGTTTGGATATTTTATTTTTCGAGGTTTTATCTTAAAAAGCATAAAACTTACTATTGAAATAATAAATTCACTTCCCAAAACAATAAGAGGAAATCCTTTTAGAAAACCAAAAATTAAAGCAACTAAGTAAATTCCAAAACAAAGCGAAAAGAAAATCTTAAAAAGTTTTACTTGTTCTTTTCGCTCAGGAGGAACAGTTTTTTCCCACTCTTCTTTCTTTAATTGACGCTGTTCTATATCAGTAACAAATTTTTTTCCACGTTCTGTTTGCGACCACTCTTCTGCACTTAACTTTTTGCTTTCATTTCTTCTAAACCAAGAAAAAATATTCATCTAGTTTTCTCCTTTAGAAAGAGATTCTTGTTGGTTATAAGTATTTTCTTGATTTTCCGTAGAATTGTTTTGCTTATTTTCTATAACAATATCGTCAGAATGAAGCAATGTTTCTTTTTTAAGTTTTGAATTATAAACGGAATTAAAAGAATTTTTTTTGTCGGCAGGAGGAAGTTCAGAATCTGCTTCTAGTTCAACATCTGCAGTTGTTTCAATATGATTTTTATTAATTTCTTTCGGTTCTTTGTAATTTTTCTTTTTAATAGTAACTTTTTTATTTCCAACTCGCATCGTAACTTTTTCGATAAGTTCATTTATGATAATTAAATTTTTATTTACTGAATAATTAATTCTTTCATTTCTATTATTAAAAAGAACAGGACTTGTCATGTGAAGAACAGTATCATTCATCACAATGTAAGTATGTTTTCCATCATCATAAACACGAGTAGGAAGCCAATATGGTTTTCTAAAGGAATATGACATTTTATAATCAAATGAAAGATATGCTGGATCAACGCCAGTAAGTTCTTTTGACATTTTATTTGCATTCATTGCATCAGATTTTATTGTAAAAGGCATTGTGTTAGGATATTCCCAACGAACTTGTGTCATATAACAGTCTTTAAAAGATTTTAAAAGCATGTGATAAACTCGTTTGTCTGTAATAATAATAAACGATGTAGTAAGACCAGAATATGCAGGTTTTAAGAAAAAATGCTGAGTATCAACTCCGTTACTACGAGAAACACCTGCACCAATTTCCCAAACCTTTTCTTCAGACAAAAAAGGCATTTCAATAACTTGCTCGCCTGGCTCTAAGATTAAGTCAGTAACACGGTAAGGTTGGCAGTAAATTTCATAAGTAAAATCAGAATCAAAATCATAATACATTGTTCCGTGATTCCATTTGTATGGAGTTTGAATTGACTCTTCTGTACTTTTTTTAGCAGCATCTTTTCCCTTTAGTTCAGGTTTAGAAAGTTCTTGTTCCGCTGGATAATAAATAGGTCTGTCTACATAAACAATAGTTTTTGGAATATCAACTTCTTTTAATCTTTCTTGAATTAAAAATTCTTGAACTTCATTGTAAGAAGCTTTTTGTGCATCTTCTTCATTCTTAAAATCTTCATTTTCTTGCTCATTTTCTGTTCCCATTTTGTTAAAATCTACACTTTTGCAAGATGCAAAAATTAAAGAAAAACCTATCATCATTAAAACTATTTTTTTCATTTTTTTTAATCTCCTATATTATTTTTTAATAAAATTTTTTATTTAGATGTTTGAACTGGTTGAATGTCAAAACTTGTTATATAAACGCCGAGAGGATTTAAATCTTTTGTTTCATCTGTAACTTCAAAATATCCAAGAGTCATTAAAGCGGAAAAACGATTTCTCTCAACTTCATAGCCATTTTGAAAAGTAATAACGTCGTAGTAGATAACATAAGTTCGTTCTGTTTGTTTTAGGGGTTCGTCCATTTTTACAGTTTGAGTTTTTGTGCCAATCCAATTGAAAGGATTATTTGTCATAAAAAAAGTATTGAGTTGATTTGATGCTGAACCTTGACAGATATTTTCGCATTCTCTTATATATGATTGCTGCGCATTTGCATCAGTTACCCAAGTGTACATATTTGAAATAAGTTTTTTTACTTGATAAGTTTTATGATGCTCAGGAATATTTGACCTTCCCCAATAAGATTTATCAACTTTTCCAACATAGGTTGCACTTCCGTTAGAATCAACAGTTACAATTACAGGAACTGTTTTTGGAAGACGTACTGCATAAAAGCAAATAAACAGTGAAACAAAAAATGATGAAAGTGAAACTAAAGCAATAATCTGCCACATTCGTGCATTTTTTTGAGAAATACCTTGAATGGTATCAGCCATAGAAAGCATTTCTGTGTTATAACTTCCATTCTTTGTATTTTTTTTGTTATCCGATTTTTTTTTGAGTGAATTAAACGGTGTTGCAGCGGCATCCGAGTCTGGAATGAATGTTTTTAATCCAGCCATATAATCTCCTTTTGACATAACAAATCGAACCTTTTTTTTGAAAAGGTTTAAATTTGTAAAAGAGTTTTTTATGTGGTGAAAATAAGAAAAACTCTAATAAAATAAAAATACAACCGGAGAGGATAGTTGCTATAATTAGTGTACACAAAAATATTACTATTGTCAAATACACTTAACAAAATATACATTGAAGTTAAAACGAAGTTTTTATAT
>CAZDAY010000107.1:0-6119 GCA_964503435.1 uncultured Treponema sp. | reverse complement strand
GTTAGCGTAGGAATGAGCGACTAGCGTATTCACAACGAAGTTTCAAGTGAGTGCGGAAGGGCGGTTTTGTTTGGGACCAGAACTTAGCAAAAAAAAATAAACGGCGAACAAAAAAAGTGTGCTCCAAAAAAAAACTAATCATCACTTTTGCGGTCAAAATATCCGGACTGCTCGAGATAAGAACGGCGGCTTACTACCAAATCCAGAATTTCCTTGTACATATTGTAATCAACTTCGAGCGCGATTGGCAAAATAAAAAATTCGGTTTCATCGCAGTAACGCTCAATAAATTCTGAACTTGTAACAAAACCAAGATTTATCATATTGCTGATTCTGTCGGCACATTTTAAAATTTTCGCTTTTGGACTTCCGTGCTCAATTATGCCTTTTAAATAATCGGACTTTAACTGACCGGGCTTTTTTGTGACTTCATAAACGAGTTTTAAAACTTCTTCACCTTCTTCGTCAGCGTTTTTGATGATTTCCGGATCAAAATCTGTAATATCTTCTATTACATCGTGAACGCAACTTGCTTTTAACAAAATGCTGTCTATATAACCGTAGTCAATAAGGATTGCCATTGTATCAATCTGGTGACGAAACATATTTCCGCCGGCATAACGTCGCTTGCCTATTAAATTTGTGGCGATTTGCATATAAGGCGCAAGAAAAATATTTTTTAACTGAAGCATGTGCTCCATATCCATTTTTTCTGGTTTTTCTGTAGCCATGTTGAAATCTTTGTTTATCATAAGCGACACTCCTTACACAAAATCACAAATCTTAAAGGCTTTTTATATACGATTTTAGTTTTTCTATTCTTCGCTCGGCATTTTCTAATTTTTCGCGTTCTGCCTGAACAACTTCTTGTGGCGCATTATCAACAAATTTGCCAGAAAGTTTTGCCTGACTCTTTTTTACTGTAATTTCTTCTGTAGCAATTTCTTTGTTAAATCGTGCTAAAAGCTGCTCCTTATTGATTGCTTCGTCAACTAACAAAAATGCTTCGTAGCCCTGCCCAACTGCTCCTATTGATTTTTGCGGATTTTCCTGAGTAAAGTCGATTTTGCTTACACCAGATAAAAGCTGAATCATCGGAACTTTTTCTTTTATAACTTCAGCATTTGAATTTTCAATGATTTTTATTGCAATGTGAAGTTTTAACGCCGGATCAATTCCACACTCTGAACGTAAGGCGCGAATGTTTTTAATTAAATCTTTTAAAACTTCAAATCGATTTAAAATTTTAAGATTTGCCCGCTCAAGATTTGCCTTTGGATAAGGAGCGTCAATCAACATTTGCGTGTAAAGTTCATTTGGCAGAATTTTTTGATTTCCTTGAAGTTTGCGGTTTTCTACAATTTCTTTAAGCGGAAGTTTTGCATAAATTTCTTCGGTTACAAAAGGCAAATATGGATGAAGAAGTCTAAGCGATTCTTCGAGAACATTCAGCAAAACAGAAACTGCTCTGTCTTTTTCTTTTTCATCTCCATGCCAAAAACTCAATTTTGTTGCTTCTACATACCAGTCGCAAAAGTCATTCCAGAAATATTCATATAAAGCACTTGCGCCTTCATTGTATCTGTAGCCTTCAAAAGCACTTCTTGCGTTTTCTACTGCTTTGTTCAAGCAAGCGTAAATCCATTTGTCAAGTTCAGTTAAGTCTGAATCTTTTACGCTGATTAAAGTGCGGCCTTCAAGATTGCCCAAAATGTATCGGCTGGCATTCCACACTTTGTTGCAAAAGCGGCTGCCCATTTTAAATGAATCTTTGTCTACAAGAACATCTTGTCCCTGAGCGCACATATAGCCCAAAGTGAATTTCAGAGCATCAGCGCCATAGGTATCAATTATTTCAAGCGGATCTAAACCGTTGCCCAAAGATTTTGACATTTTTCTGCCCTGTTTATCGCGAACAAGCCCATGTATGTAAATGTCGTGGAAAGGAGATTTTCCGGTGAACTCAAGACCTGCCATAATCATTCGGCTTACCCAGAAAAATATAATGTCGTAAGCGGTTACGAGTGCAGTTGTAGGATAAAATTCTTTTAAGTCAGCAGTATTTTCTGGCCAGCCAAGTGTACTAAAAGGCCACAACCATGAACTGAACCAAGTATCTAAAACGTCAGGATCTTGCTCTAAATTTTCTTTGCTAGCGTGGCATTTAGGACATTCGCATGGATCTTCGCGTGCAACAATCATTTCGCCACAAGACTTGCAGTACCAGACAGGAATTCTGTGTCCCCACCAAAGCTGGCGGCTAATGCACCAGTCGCGGATATTTTCCATCCAATGAGTAAAAGTGTTTTCCCATTTTCGTGGATAAAAAACAAATTCCTTGTTTTTCCAGGCATCAAGTGCTTTAGTGGCAAGCGGCTTCATTTTTACAAACCACTGGTCGCTCAAATAAGGCTCAACAATAGTTCCGCATCTATAGCAATGTCCAACAGAATGTTTAATTTTTTCTTCTTCTTTGAAAAGCCCAGAATCACTTAAATCAGCAATAATTTTTTTACGTGCTTCCTGACATGAAAGACCGCGATATTTTTCCGGACAATTTTCGTTTAAGGTTCCGTCTGGATTTAAAATATTTATTACTTCAAGATTATTTCGCTTTCCAACTTCCCAGTCATTTGGATCGTGCGCCGGAGTAATTTTTACCATTCCAGTTCCAAATTCCTTGTCAACATAACTATCTGCAATAATCGGAATAACGCGATTTGTTAATGGAAGTTTTAATTTTTTGCCAACAAGCGATTTGTAGCGTTCATCAGTAGGATTTACAGCAACCGCCGTATCGCCAAGTAAGGTTTCAGGACGAGTGGTTGCAATTTCAATTTTTGTAGAACCATCAGGAGATGGACCGTCAGCAAATTCGTACCAAATGTGATACATAAAACCGTCAGTGTCTGTGTGGTCAACTTCATCATCAGCAAGAGCAGTTCCACAGCGCGGACACCAGTTTACCAGATAATGCCCCTTATAAATTAAACCGCGTTCGTAAAGCGTAACAAAAACGTCCCTAACCGCTTTAGACAAACCTTCGTCCATAGTAAAACGCTCGCGGTCCCAATCCGTAGAATTTCCAAGTTTACGCTGCTGTTTTACAATCGTATTGTGATGTTCTTCTTTTACAGCCCAAGTCCGCTTTAAAAACTCATCGCGCCCAATATCCTGACGACGCAAACCTTCCTTCTTTAACTGACGCTCAACAACATTCTGAGTTGCAATGCCCGCGTGATCAGTTCCAGGAATCCACAAAGTGTTATCACCATTCATTCTGTGATAGCGAACAACAATGTCCTGCAAAGTATTGTTAAGTCCGTGCCCCATGTGCAAAACGCCAGTAACATTTGGAGGCGGAATTACAACCGAATATTTAGAAACAACTGCATTTTTTGATTTTTCAAGATAATTTTTATGAACAGGCGAGTTTTCGTCGGAAGCAGGCTTAAAACATCCATTTTCAACCCACTGATTATAAATTCTGTCCTCAAAATCTTTAGGATTATATGCTTTTTCAAGTTCTATGGCTTTCATTTTTACCTCTAAAATATGCGAAAATATCAGAATATTATAGTAAGTTTTTTTAGTATATTCAATTTACTTTTTTTGTATGCTTTTTTGTATTTGATTTTGGAGCACATCAAAAGGATTGCCGTCTTTGCGTGGTTCCGGCTCATCGCCTCCATTCTTCCGCTGCGTTTCACTCCGCTCCAGAACTCGCTAAACGCTCGCCACTACAATACGGGCTAGGCTTAATTTTTCAAGCGAAATTCAGTCAGTGAAGTTTTAATTTTGCTGTTTTGAGTCTTCTGCAAGTACAGTTTTTTGTTTTCTAGTTAATCACCAAGCACATTTATAATATTTTTTGCCATTTGATTTTTTGTGATACTGCGATTCATTGCCTGCTTTTCAATATATCTGTGGGCCTCGCTTTCGGTCATTTGTTTTTTGTCGATTAACAGCCATTTTGCACGGTTTACAAGCCGAATTTCTTCCATTTTTTCTTCAACCGAAGTAATTTTTTGCTGAGAAAGTCTAAGGCGTTCTCTTGTGGCAATCATAAAATCCAAAGTTTTAGAAATCATTTCCTGAGAATTATTTTTTTCCAATGTAAAAACGCCAAACTGTGCTAAGCGTGAAAAATTCTGCTCATACAAATCATTTGGAACAAACATCAAAACGCAAGAATTTGAATCTTTTGTGCAATCAATCGCAAATTCACTGCCAAAACTGTCTTCGAGAGGCGCATTTATAAATATAAAATCGTAATCTCTGTCTAAAAGTTCGCGTTTTGCTGCAATAGTGCTTTTAACAACTTTTGCGGGATTATATCGAAATTCCGGAAGAAAGCTTAAAAAAACAGAACTAAAAACTTCTACAGAAGATACAATCAGAACACTGTAAACGCGTTCCTTAAAATCCATAGTTCAGCCTCGCAAATTAAAGAAGGGAAACTCCGCGTTTAAGTGAAATTTCTTCCAAAATTTTATCTTTAAGTTCTGATTCTTTGATTTGAGAAGCAAAATATTTTTGATAAAAACTTAAAATTTCTTTTGGAACAAATTGTTTTACAAAATCAGAAGATGAACATTTTTGCCAAGCTCCTTCAAAACTTAAAGGCAAAGTTTTTAAATTTGAAACAATTTCTTGATTTTTAGTCAAAACTTCTTCATCAAAAAGATTTAAATCCACACTTGGCGGAAGTTGCATTTTATTTTTGATTCCTTCAAGACCAGCGTAAATCAAAAGTGCGTAAACTAAATAAATATTTGAACTTGAATCCGGAGAACGCAATTCTGCACGAACATATTCGCCACTTGCTGCCGGAATTCTGATTAACTGCGAGCGATTTTGCTTTGACCAGGAAATGTATTTTGGGGCTTTAAAACTTCCAAACCGCGCATAAGATTCTGGGGACGGATTAAAAATTGCAGTCAATTCTGAAATTCTGTTTAAAACGCCAGCAATCATTTGTTTTAAAAGTTCAGTTTCGCTTGAATTTTTTGCTGATTCTGATGAAAGTTTTGCTGATTTTTCATCAAGTTCATCAATTTCATCAATTTCATCAGATTTAACAGACATATTTATGTGAAGTCCGTTTCCAGGCTGATTTTCTAAAGGTTTAGGCGAAAAACTTGCCCACAATCCGTTTTTTGCAGCAACAGTTTTTACAACCGAAGTAAAAGTTTCTACATCATCGGCGGATTTTAGTGCATCTGAATAACGGAAATCAATTTCGTTTTGCCCCGGACCTTCTTCGTGATGTGATGATTCTGGGCGGATTCCCATTTGTTCAAGAGTCAAACAAATTTCGCGCCTTACATTTTCGCCCTTGTCAAGTGGAGCAATATCCATGTAACCGGCTTCGTCATAAGGAATTTTTGAAGGCGAAGCGTCATCATTTTGCTTAAACAAATAAAATTCTTTTTCTGCACCAAAGTAAAAGTTTAAGCCTTGCTTTTTTGCTTCTCCAATCGCTTTGATTAAAATTGATCTTGTGTCAAAAATAAAAGGATCGCCATTTGGATAAGAAATTTTGCAATACATTCTGACAACTCTGCCGTGTTCTGGTCGCCAGGGTAAAATTGTTATTGTTGAAGGATCAGGATGCAAAAATAAATCTGAATGTTCTTCACCACCAAATCCTAAAATTGAAGATGCGTCAAATGCAATTCCTTCGTTAAAAGCGCGTTCAATTTCGTAAGGCATTATGGAAATATTTTTTTGTGTGCCTAAAACGTCAAAAAATGCTAAGCGAATAAATTTTACATCTTCTTCTTTTATAAACTGAATAACTTCGTCTGTGTGATAAATCATAAAGTTCCTCTTGTTCAAGTATAACATTTTGATTGAAAAATTCTTGTTTTTTTTGGATTTTTTTGATTTGCGGATTGACATTTGTTGCAAGAAAGCGGGCGCTTGCTTAGCGGACTGGCGCTTGCTTGTGCTAAGTTGTTAAGTGCTAACAGTCAGTCCTTGTCGCCATCTTCTACAAGTTTGTATAACCCTCTTGACATCCTGTCAATAACGAGAATTTTCTCTTTGCGAAAATTCTCATGCTCTTTGCAGTTTTAAGGCGACATCCTTGTCGCCATCTTCTACAAGTTTGTATA
>CAZDAY010000106.1:0-6123 GCA_964503435.1 uncultured Treponema sp. | reverse complement strand
AATTTATGTTTTGCCCAGAATTCTCCGGACGAACCAGAATTTGATTTTTCTGACGTTCAAATTCTTTTGCCTGAATTTACAACAACTGTTACTGGCGATTCAATTTTGGCTGGAAAAGATTCTGTTTTAGATTTTTCAAATGTGCTTCCTCAAACTGAAGAAATTTCTTCTATGCTGCCTGTGCTGCCAGAACTTGAGTCTGTTCAAGAAACAAATGTTCTGACTGCTACATCAGAAAATACAAGTGCGGAAAAATCAGTTTACATTGAAGGTTTACTGGGCGGCTCTTATCCCAGCAGTTTTTCTGGTGATTTTTCTGTTTACAAAAATTCTGGCGATGCTCCGTTTTTACTTCGCTTTAAGCATGAAAGTGTTTACGGCTACGGACAAAAAAAAGCAGGCGATGGATTTTTTGACAGCAACACAATTCTTCATGGCGAGAAAAAATTTGTGCTGAACAATTTTGATTTTAAATTAGACGCGGATTATGATTTTGCTTCTTACGGGCTTCAATCTAAAAGTCAGGCATTTTATGATTTAAATATGCAGACAATTTCTACGAACGATTATGCACTTTGGAATTTGCCACACGGATTTTCCTTAAAATTAAATTTTGATGGTGAACTTTATACGCGCTACGGTGGCTCTAAAAATTCAAGTGTTGTAGAAAATTTACTGGCACAGGAAAGTAATGTTTCTGTTTTAAATCTGGCTCCGGGTTTTAATGCCGCTTGGTCAAATGAATTTTTAAATTTTGATTTTTCTGCTGAATATGATTTAGAAACCTTTGCATCCCAAACGCAATTTTCGTCAAGTTCCTCAATAAGTTCAACTTCGGCAGCGGAGTCGGAGCTTTCATCAGCAAATTCAACAAAACTTATTCATCGCGGAGAATTTAATTTCAGCACTTCTTACATTTACAGTAACGAAGAAACTTTTAATCATCTAAATTTAACTGCGCTCGGCGGACTTGTTGTGGGAAATGAAATCGGTTCAGTTTTACCAGTAATTCCACGTGGCATTTTAAATATTTCTTACGAAAAAAAATTTGGTTCTGCACTAAGAACATTTTCTGTAAATGCGAGTGGTGGACTGGATTCTTATCTTGAAAAATTTTCTGATTTAGAAAAAAAATTTAAATTCACCACGCAAAAATTTTTGCCGTCAGAAACTTCAATTTACTTTGTTGACATAAATTCTTCAATTCCGATTTTAAATTCTTTCACATTAGATTTTGATGCAAATCTTAAAAAGTCTTTATGGTCAAACGGATTTTGGGAAACTTCATATTCTAAGCATTCAGAAAGCGCTTTGTATTCTTTAAATCGATTTGATGATTTTTGTTTAAGTTCAGAATTTTCACTTTCTTACGCTTTTAATATTTTTATAATAGAATTGGATTATAAATCAAACTGGATTCATCTTCCTTCAAACGAATATCCGCATTTTGTAAATTTAAGATTTTCTTACGATTCAGACGACAGTCTCTGGGGCTTTGAATTTGAAGCAGGCGAGGGATTAGGTTTAAATGATTATGTTCCAATTATAAATGCAGGTGCGTATTATCGGTTAAAAAATTCAATTCGGCTAGCACTTGAATTAAATGACGCAGTAAAACTTTTTAGTGGAAAAAACAGAATTTGGTCTTCGTCAATTTATGAAAAAAGCAGCGGAAACTTAACATTCTTAATAAAATTTTTCTTTTAGATAAAATCTTGTTGCCCTGAACTAGTTTCAAGGTCTGTTGATTAAAAATATGGAGGTTTTAAAATATGTGGAATATTTTAAAAAGTGGCGGTCCGCTGATGATTGTTATTTGTCTTTTGGGTTTACTTGCAATTTTTATAATTGCTGAAAGAATTTATTATTATCTGGGGATTAAAAAACGTGATAAAAAATTGATGTCAACTGTTTTAACAGATTTGTCTCGCAGAGATTTTTCGTCTGTTGAAGCAGCCTGTGTTCTTGCAGATACCCCTTGTGCCCAGGTAATAAAAACTGCTCTCGAAAACCGCCATCTTGATGAAAATCACTTAAAAGAACTTGTTCAAACCAAAATGGATGGCGTTGTTCCTCAACTAGAACATCTTCTTACTGCACTCACAACGATTGCTAATATTTCAACATTACTTGGACTTTTAGGAACTGTAACTGGAAACATAAAAGCTTTTGGTGTTTTAGGAAATGGCGGAACTATGGGTGACCCTTCTATGCTTGCAAATGCTATTGCTGAAGCGTTAATTACAACGGTTGGCGGACTTGTTGTTTCCATTCCATCTATTGTTGCAAGTAATTTTTTTAATAATGAAGTAAATCATCGCCTTAATGACATGGAAACAAATGTAAGTCAGGTTTTATATAGTTTAACTGGCAAGGATTTGTAAAATGAAAGTAAACCGAAGACGTTCTCTCAAAAATACAGGAGTTGATCTTTCTCCAATGCTCGATGTTATTTTTCAGTTGATTTTGTTTTTTCTGGTTTCAACAACATTTGCAAGTTTGCCAGGAATTCAACTTAATTTGCCGCTGAGTACAACTTCTCAAGGAATTGATGCGACTGGCATTACAATTACAGTTGACGAAAATGAAAATCTTTATTTTAACGATAAAAATATTACGCTGGAAAGTTTAGGTAAAAATCTTCTGTCCCTTGATACCGGAAAGATTTCTAAAGAAAATTATCCAGTTACTTTAAGTGCAGATTCTAAAGTTACAAGCGGAACAATTGTAAAAATTTTTGATGAATTAAGAAAGGTTGGTTTTAGTTCCGTTAGTTTAAGAACAAAAAATTGATTCTGGAAAGATCTGTCATGTTGAACTTGTTTCAGCATCTATAAATTTAAAAAATTAGTTTTAAGGAAAATAAAAAATTATGACTTCATTAAATAAGAGCGCAAATATTTTTAGTATTTCAATTAGTTTTTTTTCCATTGTGATTTTTGTGCTTGCCTGCATTTTTATAAAAACTAAAGAAAAAAATGTTTATAAAACAATTCAAATTCAACTGCCGCAAATTTCAAAAATTGAAAACTTAACTGAAAATAAAATTCGCGAAGAAAAATTTAATGAAAATCTTGAAGCAAAATCTGTGGGACAAACAGAAGAAAATCAAAATGAGAGCAAAGCTGATAATCAGCAAAATGCAAAGCTTGAACAAATAACTCAAAGCGATTTAACACAAAAAACTCAAAGTTTAAAAAATCAAAATTCAAGTAAAACTCAAAAAAATCAAGAACGTGTAAATCAGCCAAAAATCCGAAAAAGCATAGAAGATTTAATGGCAGAACAAAATGCGCCAAAAGAATCAAAGTCGAGTGTTGATTGGACTGAAGATTTTTCTAATCAGAATGAAATTCCAAATGTTCAAAATCAAAATTCTAAAACCGAATCAAAAATCGCAACTTCAAAATCCAGTTTTTCTGGAACTGCTGGTTCTTTAAGTTCAACAAATAATTCTTCTTCAATCGGCTCTTCATCAAAAAATTTAAATCAGGCGCCAGAAGTTTCAAATCAAACAAAATCTTTTCTGGAAGAATTGGAAAATACAGATTTTTCTTCATTAGGCGAAAGTCAAAATCAAAACACTGAATCTAAATCAAAATCTTCAAGTTCTAATTTAAGTTCAAATTTTAGCGCTCAAAAAATTTCAATACAAACACTTGAAGGTCGCCCAAGACAACTTATTTTTCCAAGCCAGCCGAGCATTTATTTGGATGAAAAAAATACTTCTGGAATCGAAACGAGTTTACATGTAAGCATAAAATTTACAATTACAGCGAATGGTTCAGTTCCGATTGGGCAAATTTCGTTCAGCCCGGCTTCTGTTTTAAGCACAGAACTTCAAAGCGAAATCCGCGAACAAATTTCCAAATGGACTTTTTCACAGGATCCAAATGGTTCAAGCGGAACTGCAGCTTTTGAATACACGATTGAAGTAAAATAAAAAATTCTGTGTCTGTATTGCTAGAAAATCTTTTGTAAACAGAAAATCTAAAACTTAGTGTACAACATCTCCTATTAACAAAAAATTCAAAACTTAAAGCACAAAATCCGCTACTAAAACAAAAAATTAAAAACTTAAGTACAAAAATCTTATTGTCTTTAAATATCAGAAAAAATTTTATATACTAAAGCTTATGAAAACTGGACTTAATGAATCTGACAAAATCGAATTTCTGGGAAAAATCAAGGCGTTTGCGTTTGACATAGACGGCACCTTGTACAATTCTTTAAAACTTTATTTGCTGATGATTCCTTATATTTTACGAAATTTACCTTTTTACATACAATTTGCAAAAGTGCGAAAACAACTTCACAAAACTGCTCCGGTTGCTGATTTTTATGAATACCAGGCGCGCCTTTTGGCTTTAAAATTAAATTGTTCCGCAAGTGAAGCCAAAGATAAAATCCAGAAAATTGTTTATGACGGAATGAAAAAATTCTTCAATAAAATAAAACCTTATCCTTATGCAAAAGAATGTATTCAATCTTTAAAAAATGCCGGTTATAAAATTGCAATTCTTTCTGATTTTCCGCCGGAGCAAAAAGGTGATATTTGGGGAATAAAAAATTTGTGTGATGTTTGCATTGGTTCTGAAGAATCTGGTGCTCTAAAACCTTCAATTTATCCTTATGGAATTCTTTCGCAAAAACTGAATTTAAAAAACGAAGAAATTCTTTACGTTGGAAATAGCAAAAGATGTGATGTTTTGGGCGCAAGTAACGCAAAAATGAAAACCGCATTTATTCTTTCTGGATTTAGAAAAATATTCAATATAAAATATTCAAAAGCGGATATTTGTTTTAAAAACTATCGTCAGTTGCAAAATATTGTGTTAAACTAATTTATAAGTTTAAAATAAAGCGAAATTAAAAGAAATTAAAATATTGGGTGGGGAAAAGTGTCAATATTTATATCAATTATTGCAGCAACATTAGTTTCTGCAGCGGTTTCTTATTTAATTAAAAAGTTAGACAAAAAAGAAGATAAACTTGCGAGCATTCAAAAGTATGCAAAAAAAACGCAGGAAGAACTTGCAAAATATTTTGATGAACGAGAAGAACGATTAAAAATTCTTTCATCACAACTAGAAGGCACAAACATAAAAGCGCAGGCCGCTGTTACAAAATATCAGCAGCAAATTCAATCTTGTGAAAAATCAGTTCACGAATTAAACGCTCCAATAAGTCAGGTTAATGAAATCAGCAGCAAAATAAATTCTTATGATGCGGTTTTAAAAGATTTGATGGAAATGACACAAAATGTTGAAGAAAATTTGCGTCGTGTAAAAAATGAATCAAATGTAATCGAAAAATATAATTTGCGTCTTGATAATCAGCAAAAAAATATAAATTCTTTGGAAAAACAAATTCCTGAACTTACGAAAAATTTTTCTGTAAAAAATGCAGAACAGTTAAAAACTATTGGTGGCGATTTGCTTTTAAAATATGAACAGAAAATTAAAGAATTGGATTCTGGAACTCAAAAAGCTGTGGAACAAAACAATTCAATTCTAAAGAAAATTGATGAAAGTATAAATCAGGCTTATGCGAGTGCTGCAAAAAATGCAAGTTTGCTTGAAGACAAGGCTTTTAAAGAATTAGAAAAAAAATCTTTGGAACGCACACAATCTTGCAAAAACGAATTAAATGCACAGACAAAACAATTAAATGCACTTATTGATTCTAAAATTCTCGAAGCACAAAATTTGCTTGATGACGAATCTAAAAAAATTCAACTTTCACTTGAAAATCAATCTAAGGATTTTAATCAAAAACTTAATCAGGAAACTCAAACTCTAAGTCAAACATTAGATTCTAAAATTGAAAGTATTCAGGAAAATCTTCAAAATAAAATTGATGAATTTGACAGTGAAATTCAAAATCAACTTGCAAAAATTGATGAAAAAGCGCAGTCTTTTGATGACGAAATAAATTCTCATGAAAGCGACTTTAATTCAAAAATCGAAAATTCCGCAAATAAACTTGAAGAGCGTCTCACAGAAAGATTTGAACTTATTGAAGATAAATTGAACGATTATGCAAAAACTGCCGAAGATAATCTTTCTGAAGTTGAAAATAAATTTGAGCAAAAGGATAATTTAATTGAAGAAAAATTTAATC
>CAZDAY010000105.1:4052-6137 GCA_964503435.1 uncultured Treponema sp. | reverse complement strand
ATTTTTGCTTTCATTTTATTTTCCTAAATCAAAAGTGATTTTATATTCTATTTCGTGCGGAACATTCATTGCAAATCTATAAAATTATTCAGTTAAATTATTCATCTAAACTAACGCTCACTTTGTGATTATACCAAACGCCCTTTTTGCCAAGCAAAGCAATATTAAATTCTTTGTCAAGAAATTTTACTGGAATGTCGAAGCCGTAAACTGTTTCACTAAATCCATCATCATAAGTGACTAAATCTTGACTTGGGTTCAGCCATTCATTTTCATTGTTTTTTGCGTCTTCTGCAAAACCGGGATAAAGCTTTACAATTCTTTTGCTGGAAAGACTTACGTGAATGTTCATCTTTCCATTTTTTACGCTAAGAATTCCTTTGCCATGCTTTGCTTCGTTTACACGAAACATTGAACTGTCAGTTTTAAAATATGCTGAATAAATTCCGTCATTTAATTTTTTTTTAATCCAAGATTTTCCATTGCATCTTGAGTGTGTTCAACATAAATTTCCTGGATTTCAGGAATTTCACCAAGTCCAGAAATTTGACAGTCAACTTTTTCAAACGCATTTGAATTGTTAAACATATTTTTCCAGGAATCATCATCATCGCCTGCCATATCATTATTTGCATGATCGCCTGCAACAACCATTAACGGACGAAGAACAATTTTTTTATAATCCGCAAGTTTTACATTTTCAATCACATTTTCTACAGCAGTTGCTTCTGGTTCACCTTCAACAGTTCCAATAAAAACATTTGAATATTTTAGTTGCAACATTTGTGCTGCCATTTGCGAATAACTGATTTTTGCTGCGTGAGAAGTTCCGTGTCCTAAAAATACAAAAGCCACGCCATCATTTTCTGCTTCGTCCAAAGAATTATAATTTGCATCTTTAACTGCCTGCAAAGTAATCGCCTGTGCAACTCTTTCTTTATCAGAATTTATTTCCGAAAAATCTTTTCCAACTTCACCAAGAAGTGGCTGTGCAATAGCGATTTTTTCAAATTTATCAGCGTAAGAATTTACAGTTTCAGAAAGTTCATCAAACTCTGCACCACGCATAAGATGAGTTGGCTGAACAATAAGATTTTTTACTCCATTTGAAATTGCTCTTTCCATCGCCTGCTGAACATTATCAATTTTTTCACTATCGCGCGCTTGGATATGATTTATAATAATTTGCGAAGTGAATGCCCGCCTAACCGCCCAATCCGGATTTGCATTTTGAAGTGCCTTTTCAATTCCGCCAATATCTGCTGTGCGACTGTTGTTAAATGAAGTTCCAAAACTAACCACAAGAATTTCATTTTCACCAATTTCATTTTGATTTAAAGGATTATCTTTTGAAGCATCTCCTGTGTTTCTGCCAAAATAATCTGGATCTGCATTTTCACCGCTGACCAATTCTTTCTGAGCATCCGTAAGTGAATCCCATGCTTTTTTTGCGTTTTTACATTGCTTGTCTGTTTGAGGATTTCTTTCCTGAACATAAATTGCATCAATTAAAGAAGCAACTTTGTCTGCCTTTTCCTGATCTGTTTCTTTTGAACAGCCAATAAACATAGAAACTGCTAAAGTTCCCACAACAAGTTTTGTAAAAAGATTTTTTTTCATAATCTTCTCCGTAAAAAATAAATTTTCTGTAAAAGAAAAACGCCTGACTTTAAAACCAAAAAACTCTGCATCTTCACAAACGAAAACACAGAGTAATTTCTTTAAATCTTTAAAAATCGAGAAAATTTTTCTTTCAACATTAAAGTACGATCAATTACTCGTGATCTGAAGATTTTTCTTCTGTACTATTATAACTGGCAGGTTTCCTGACTTTAACTTCATGGCAAAAAATCCGGCCTTCCCAAACAAAACGTTCAGTGACTTTGTTAGATTTTTGCTCAGTTTTCACAGTGACGAGCTCGTACAGGATTTTAACCTGTTTCCCTTTTAACCATTTTACGCTTTCAATTTTATAAAATGGCACCAGCTACTTTCGATTTTAAAATGTAGCACATATAAATTTTTAATGCAATGAATTTGATTTTTTGTATTTTTTGATTTTATTTGGAGCAGACAACTGTGCTA
>CAZDAY010000105.1:0-3952 GCA_964503435.1 uncultured Treponema sp. | reverse complement strand
GCCATTCCAGCCTTACCTGGACTATTTTTTGTTCATTTTTATTTTTATTCTCTGGCAGAAAAATATTCTAAAAACAATCCTTTATAAAATCTTAAAATTTTCGTAAAATTAACTTTATGCAAAACATTTCCAATACAAGCAAAGGAATAATTTTAATTATAATTTCTGCATTCTTTTTTGCGCTTATGTCAACTTTTGTCCGACTTGCCGGAGACATTTTTTTTGTACAAAAAGCATTTTTTAGAAACGCTGTGTCTTTTTTGATTGCATTGGCTGGAGTTTTGCTCGACATTAAAAAACACGGAAAATCTGTAATTCAAATTCCAAAAGGCGCAATTTTATTTTTATTTTTACGTTCGATTATGGGAACGATTGGAATTTTTGGCAATTTTTACGCTGTTGACAATTTAGTTCTTTCTGATGCAGCAATTTTAAACAAAATGTCGCCGTTCTTTTCTATTTTATTCAGTTTCTTTTTGATGAAAGAAAAAATAAAACCTGTTCCACTAATTGCAATAATTATCGCTTTTTTAGGTTCTCTTCTTATTATAAAACCCAGTTTTAATTTTTCGCAGATGATTCCAACTTTAGCCGGATTTATAAGTGGAATTGGGGCTGGATTTGCCTACGCTTGTGTTAGAAAACTTGGAACGCTTTCCTGTAAAGGAAAAATCGTAGTGCTTTTCTTTTCAAGTTTTTCGATGCTTGTTTCACTTCCTTATATGATTTTTAATTACAATCCAATGAACTTTAAACAGTGGATTTTTTTGATTTTGGCTGGACTTAGTGCTGCTGGCGGACAATTTTCTATAACGGCGGCTTATTACCATGCAAGTGCAAGTAAAATTTCAATTTATGATTATTCACAAATTATTTTTTCTACACTTTTAGGATTTTTTGTTTTCGGAATGATTCCTGATTTTTGGAGCATAATCGGTTATACAATTATAATTTTGATGGCCTTATTGAATTTTATTTACAACACAAAAATTTTACCAAACCTTAAACAAAAAAATTAAAATTTAATCTTCAAAAACAAAACTGCCGTTTAAATTTTCGTCCACAGTAAAAATAAGTTTTCGTGTTTCAAATTTTGAACCGCCTTCCCACTGCTGACCGTAGTCTAACAAAATTTCCGTTTTTCCAGGTTTTAAACATTTAAAAACTAAAGTTTGAATTCCGCCAACTCCAACAAAATTTTCCGGAGCCCCATCTTGAACATAAGAATCATAATCAAAAACAACAATACTTTCATCTTCAATTTTGCTTAGCCAGGAAGCGCCGGTTGTGGGATTTGATTCAAGTTCGATTTTTACAAAATTTTGTTCAGATTTATTTTGAATTTGTTCATTCGGATTTTGGATTTTCTTTTCAATTTTTGAAGTTTCGCAAGAAGCAAAACCTAAAAGAGCCAAAGTTGCGGCTGTAAATAATAAACTTTCTTTCATCATTTCTCCTGAAATTCTTTTTAAAAAAAACATAACGCAAAGAAAAAAATTACAGTTTTCTAAGAATTTTTCAAATTTTTTAAATATTCCGCAGCATTTAAACCGGCAATCGCGCCTTCATAAACAGCCTTGCTAACTTGCAGAAGGCCGCCAGTTGAATTTCCGCAAGAATACAAACCTTTAATATTTGTTTCCATTTTTTCATTTACAACAATGCTGTCGTCTTTTAAATAAAGTCCAAGTTTTTTTGCAAAATCGCTGGCCCCCGCTTCTCCCAGTGCAATAAAAATTCCGTCGACCAAAAGTTCAGAATTATCTTCAAAAATTACACTCTTAACTTTTGTGCCTTGTTCATTTCCTTTGATTTCAATAATTTTTCTGGAATCAATTTCATATTTTTTGTTTAAGTTTTGCTCGATTTTTTCCAAATCAGTTTTGTCAATTCCATTCGTAAGGATTTTTACAGAAGACACAATATTTTCAAGTGCTTCGGCTTCACTTAACGCAAAAGAACCGCTTCCAATTACAACAACATTTTTGTTCCGATAAAAAAATGCATCGCAAATTGCACAATAACTTATTCCCTTGCCTTCAAATTCTTCAATTCCTTTTATTTGCGGACGAAGTTTTTTATTTCCAGTGGCAATGATTAACGCTTTACTTATGAATTTTTTTTCGTCAGCAGTGATTGTAAAAGTAAAATCATCATTTAATTCTATGTGAGTAACTTCTGCGTTTTGAACTTCAACACCAAGATTTTTTGCCTGCTCAATTCCGTTTTGATACAAATCTTTTCCGCTGATACCATTTGGAAAACCGTAGTAATTTTCAATCTTATGCGCTTTTAAAAGATTTCCGCTGCCATGATAAAAAACTAAAACATCAAAATTTGCTCTTTTTGCATAAAGACTCGCAGAAATTCCAGCCGGTCCTGCCCCAATGATTATTAAATCTTTCATAAATTTTCTCTTAAATCCTAATATATTGTTTACACAAATATTCATCAAGTTTTGCAGACGGTTTTGCTGAACAAAGTAGAAAACACAAAACCACCAAAGCGCAAACTTTTTGCAAAAAAACTTTTTGTAAAAAAAATTTCACTTAAGTTTTAATTGTGCATAACACGGAACTGACCATGCTAAATTCCATTCATTAGAGGTGTTTTGCATATAAACAAAATCGGTGGCTATGGAAATTGAAAGCGGAATATTTTTTAGTGTAATCCAAAAGCGCGGATAAAATTCGAAAGTCTGGCGACTGTTTAAAGAATTTTTTAAATCAAATGCAGCGTAATAATAAAATCTTGGGCAAAATTCTAAATGCTCAATCAGCGGAATTGCAATCTGACTTCCAATGTACAAAGGAATCATATTTTCTTTTAGAGAATGTCCAACTTCACTTTCCAAAACGAACTGAACTGCGCCAAAATTATTTTTGTAATTTATTGAAAAAAGATGTGCATTTTTTAATTCTGCGGTTTTATAATTTGAAACATTTTTAAAAACGGAATTTGCAACGTAAGGTTCACTATTGTAAGAATAAGTTGTTGTTAACGAAAGTTTTGAAATAAAATTTTTTAAATTTGGAGAATATTGTGCGGAAACAGAAAAACTGAAATCATTCTGATAATCAATTTTGTTTTCACTTTGCCACGTAAAAAATATTGCAGAAGAAAGTTTGAGCGAAATGTTTTCATTTAATTCTGCAAAATTATAAGCAAATGCAAAATTCAACCCGAAACTTTTTGAAAAATCCACATAAGATTCTGTAAGCGGAATTGCAAGTCCGGCAAAAAATCCACAGTAAGAAAATTTTGTTGCAAAACCAGTTTTTCCCCAGCGACTTGCACCAGTATAAATTTCAGCAAGATTAAAAAAATTTCCTGGAAGATAATACGAATAAAGTTTGCCCGCAGAAAATTCCAGCAAATCATTTGCAAACGGACGATAACGCAAAAATGCTCTTTTTATGTCAAGTTTTTGCTGACTATTTTCCCAGGAATCCGAAGAATTTATTTTGTAATAAATTTTTGTGCCAGCGGAAATTTTTGGCAATGAAATTATAAAATCACCAAGCAAATACATTCCGCCAAATTCATAATTTATATTGCCACTTGCTTTTACTGGCGTAATTCCAAAACGAATGTTTGATTTTGATTCCAGCGAATTTGATTTTTGATTTTCCTGCGCAAACAGCAAATTTGTTATCAAAAAAATCATGCTCGTCAGTAAAATATATTTTTTCATTTTTTCCTCTAAAATTATTTGTAAAAAAATTTCGCTGCCAACGTCAAGTAAAAAAAATTATATCTTAATTACAAAAATTTTTCTGAAAAAGTAAAAAAGCGTGCCACTTACAAAAATCTTCAAACAAAAAAAATCGGACAATGAAAACTCCACTGCCCGACTTAAAATTTATTCAGAAATCAAAAAATTATTTTGCCTTTCCCTGATTTGCAACTGCATTCATTTTTGCAGCGATTGCATCTTGGTCGCCAAGATAAT
>CAZDAY010000104.1:2000-6173 GCA_964503435.1 uncultured Treponema sp. | reverse complement strand
GCAATCATCTGTGCTTCGACAAGTTGTTTTAAATATTCTTCTTTTTTTTGTTCCAGAAAATTTAAATAAATTTGAGATTTTGATTTTGCCAAAAAATCGGAATTTTGAGAATCATTTTCTTGTGTGGCTAAAATTTTATTTTTTGCAATTTCATTTAAAAGATTTTGAATTTGAGAAACTTTCGCATTTGCCTTTCCAAGTTCAATTTCGGCTTGTTTTTGCTCAAATTCTCTGAGATTTAGGATTTTTTCCATTGAAAATTTAAATTTTTTCATATTAAATCCAATTTATTTTAAATCCAGTTTATTTATTTGACAAATTCTGACATTACAGATTTCAAATCTAGTTCGGAATGACACAATTTTTAAGAAGCATTAGGATTTTCTGCGTATTCTGATTCTGGAATTTCAATTCCGCTTAATTCAGAAAGTCGTTTCAGCGTATCTTTTATGTCCGCTTTTTCATCAACATCCTGACACAAAAATTCTTCTATTGCCTTGTGATGTTCAATCGCTTCATCAATTTCTACAGAATTTCCACGCTGATAAACGCCAGCAATAATCATTTCTTCTTGACTTTGATAAGTGCTCATCCACTGCTTTACCCGCTGAATTGCCTTTTTTGAATTTGGTCCATTTACACGGCTTATCAAACGACTAACACTATTTAAAATATCAATTGCAGGAAAATGCTGCTTTGCAAACAAATCACGGCTTAAAATTACATGCCCGTCCAAAACGCCACGAACTGTGTCGCTAACAGGTTCATCAAAATCGCCACCATCAACAAGAACTGTATAAAATGCAGTAATTGAGCCCTTGTCATTTGTGCCAGTTCTTTCAAGAAGCTGCTGAGTTAAGGTAAAAGAACTCGCTGGAAAACCACGCCGCTGTGGAGGTTCGCCATTTAAAGTTCCAATATCACGCTGGGCCTGACAAAAACGCGTTACGCTGTCCATTATGAGCATAACATCCTTTCCCTTATCTCGAAAATATTCTGCAACCGCAGTTGCAACGTATGCAGCACGAATCTTTGCGATTGGCGCCTGATCTCCGGAAGAAAAAACAATAACTGAACGCTTTAAACCTTCTGGTCCCAAATCACGAATAAGAAATTCAAGAATTTCCCTTCCACGCTCGCCAACTAAACCAATTACATTTATGTCGGCACTTGTATTTCTGGCAATCATAGAAGTTAATGTACTTTTTCCAACACCAGAACCTGCAAAAATACCAAGCCGCTGACCTTTTCCAACCGTCAGCAAAGCATCTATGGCGCGAATTCCAGTAACTACACGATTTTCTATGATTTTTTTTGTTAAAGGATTTGGAACACCTGCAATCGCCGGATAATATTCGCTTACATTTAAATCGCCTTTTCCGTCGCATGGATGACCAGTTGCGTCTAAAACACGCCCCAGAAGATTTTCGCCCACAGGAACTTCCAGCATACGACCACTTGCAACAACTGTGTCTCCCACTTGAATTCCTTCAGTTGTTTCATAAGCCATAAGTTTTACAGTTTTTTCATTTAAGCCCACAACTTCTGCAAGAACTTCAGTTTTATTGCTGTCAATATAAATTGTGCAAAGTTCGCCAATTACACAGTGAGGTCCTTCGCTTTCTATTAAAGAACCTTTTACGGCAACAATTTTCCCGGTGTATTTTATAGTGTCCACGCGTTCAACAACACGAATATATTTATCAAAAAATGTTTCCATACAAATTCCATTTATTTATTTTTTTTTTGATTTTGACTTTGGATAAAGTGAAAATTCTCAATTTAGCCGCAAATCCCATAGCGTGTATAAATCTTTCTGTTTTACAAAACAATCGATTCTCGAAAGCACTGTTATAAAACGCCAAAGCATGCAACAAAACCGTCATTCTTAACTGCTTATAAAGCCTGTCAAAGTATTGATTCAAAATCTGCTGAATACGTATACGTTATTTTTTTCAGCAAAGTACAAAATCAGTAAAAAAATTTAAGCATCAGGATTTATAACTTCGGACTTTGAAACGTTTTTTATTGGAGCAATGTTAAGAATTTGCGTTTCAAGTTCACTAAGCTGACTTGCAATGCGAGCATCAATAGCCCCAAAATCAGTTTCAACAATACAGCCGCCTTTTTCCACAGAACTATCTTCAACAACATAAATATTTTTGATATTTTCAACCTGCTTTACAAAATCCTTTATGTGCTCAGTCGTAAGTTTTACATCATCAAGGTTCACACGCAGGGTAACATCGCCACGACCCTTAACTTTTTTTAGTGCCTGAATAACATTTGCCATAATTACAGATTTTTGATTTTCACTCATAATTTTTACAACTTTACGAGAAATCAAAAGTACAAGACTTACAATCTGCTGTTCGGTTCCATCAAGAATTTCCTGGCGTTTCTGCTGAATTGCTTCAATCATTTTATGAAGTCGCTCAACCAAACGCTTTGCTTCTTCGTTTCCAAACTGATAACCTTCTTCGTGTCCCTTTTTATAACCATCGTGATTTGAACGGTCAAAAATTTCCTGTTCCTGCTCATGCGCTTTTTTTATAATTTCGTCCGCCTGAAGTTTTGCTTTTTCAAGAATTTCGTCCGCTTCTTTTTGGGCATTTGCTTTTAAAATTTGAGACTGATCGCTCTGATGTTTTACCTGGGCAAAAGCAGCATCTTCGGCATTTTTTACAATGTCATCTGCTTTTTTTTGTGCTTCAGATAGCATTTTCTCTTTTTCAAGTTCCCACTTCTTTTTGAATTCTTCAGCTTCCCGTCGCAAATCGTCGGCAGTTGGTCCAGTATATTCTGGAATTTCTTCAACAACTTCCTCTTCTTCGGGAGCAAAATCTTTGGTAAGCTTTAAAAGCATTTTTTCATCAGATTTTTTTATTTCACTTGGTCTAAAAACAGTCTGCGCCATAAACAAACAATCCTTTTTTCAGATTTTTTACGAAACCATTTCGTCATCACCAGAGCGAGCAATAACAATATCGCCACTATCTTCAAGCCGCCTGATTACGCTAACAATTTTTTGCTGACATTCTTCAACATCTTTAAGACGAACCGGTCCCATGTATTCCATTTCTTCTTTTAACATACTTGCGGCACGTTTAGACATATTGCGGAAAATTTTATCCTGAACTTCGGTATCAACACTTTTCAAGGCCTTTGCAAGATCCTGGTTATCAACTTCACGCAAAACTTTTTGAATTGCACGATCGTCGAGCATAACAATATCTTCGAAAACGAACATTCGCTTTTTAATTTCTTCTGCAAGTTCTGGATCTTCTTCTTCCAAAGTTTCAATAATTGCTTTTTCTGATGAACGGTCAACAAGGTTCAAAATTTCAACAATAGAATCAACACCACCGGCAGCAGTGTAATCTTCGCTTGACAAAGTAGAAAGTTTTTTTTCAAGAACGCGCTCAACTTCACGCAAAACTTCCGGGCTTGTTCTGTCCATTGTGGCTAAACGTTTTGAAACTTCCGGCTGAATTTCCGGCGGAAGATTTTGTAAAATTGTGGCCGCTTTTTGAGGTTCAAGATAAGCAAGAATCAAAGAAATTGTCTGTGGATATTCCTGCTGAACAAAGTTTAACAAGTGAGTTGGATCTGTTCGGCGAATAAAATCGAAAGGCCTAACCTGCAAACTCGAAGTTAAGCGGTTAATAATGTCAATTGCTTTTTGACTTCCCAAAGATTTTTCAAGCAAATCACGTGCAAAATCAATACCGCCAGTTGTAATAAAGTTTTGAGCCTGCATCAATTCTTGAAATTCTTCAAGCACTTGATCTTTAAAATCAGCGTCAATAGTTTCAAGACGTGCTATTTCAAAAGTTAAGGTTTCAACTTCATCTTCGCGCAAATGCTTCATTACTTCGGCAGAAACATCGCTTCCTAGAGCAACCAGAAAAATTGCAGCTTTTTGGCGACCAGTTAGATTTTTGTAATCCTTGGCGCCCTTTTTACTTTTACCAGATTTTTGACCTGGCTTTGAATCAACCATTTCTTCTGCCATATTAGTCCTCTTTTAACCATTTGCTTAAAACATTAGCAAGCGAATTTGGATCATTTTTTATAATATCGGAAAATTTCTTTTCATTATTCTGCGGATTTTGCGTTGTTTTTTCAAAATGTGAAACTTCCTTGTAAATTCCACGTTTTTTTCCAAAATCT
>CAZDAY010000104.1:0-1990 GCA_964503435.1 uncultured Treponema sp. | reverse complement strand
ATAAAGAACAGCAAGTTCTCGCTTTACTTCAAAAGAATTTTCTGGATTATAATTTGTTCCAAGTTTAGCAAATTCTTCTGCAAGTTTTTTATATTCTTTTTTAGTCAGAAAATTTTTTAAATATTCCAAAAATGATGAATCTAATTCACCAAGTAAAATTGCCGCTTTTTGCGGACCAGTGAGTTGAATAGTTTTTACAAAATTTTGATTTTGATTGTCTGCCATATTACAAACATTCTCCTCTAATAAATCTTGCTATTCTTCCATCAACCAGGTTCTTATAAGCATTGCCACATCTTCTGGATGTTCCTTTGCCATTGCAACTGCATTTTCCTGAAGTTCGGCACGCTTTCTTTCTTCAACAGACATTGTAACTTCTATGCCGTCGTTCTTTGCGTCCCAAAGCGCCTGTTCACGTTCAGCCTGCTGTTTACGCAGAAGTTCTTCTTCGCGCAACCTTCGTCTTCTTTCAATTTCACGACTAATCAGACGGAACAAAATAAACGCAACTAAAACAACAGCCACACCAATAATGCTGAACAGAATTGTCTTTTTTCGCTGTTCATCACGGAGATATTTTGCAAATTCGGCTTCCCATTCGTCATGCGGTTCATAATGAATTGCTTCAACTACAACATTATCGTTTCGATTTTTGTCATAACCAATAGCACCTTGAACAAGTTTTATAATTTGCTGGCGATCCGATTCTGAAATTTGATGCTCAGTTCTTACAAAATCAGAATTGCTGTCGTTAATTTTATAATTGCCTTTTTCATCGCGGTCAATAGTCCAGTAACTTAAAATACCAACCGAAGTCGTTATGCGGGTTATAGAAGGTTTTTCTGTTTCAACAATATTTTTTTCGTTAAGAGCATAATTTCGCTTAACACCGCTTTCTGTGGTTTCGCCAATAACATTGCTCATATCTGAATAAACCGGAGGATTCTGCCCTTCAACTCCAGCCGGACCTTCCGGATTATAACCAGTTCCAGTAAATTTTTTGTCGACAGTTTCTTCAGAAATTACAAGACTATCAACAACGCGAGAATCATCATAAGGCGTATTTGGATTATCAGGGATAATTGTAATTCCAGAATATTCCTTTGCAGTAAAAGAACGTTCATTCATATTAAAAATAACGTCAGCATTTGCTGTTTGAATTCTGTCTTTGTAAATTGGTTTTAATGCTTCGTAAACACGGCTCGAATATTCTGCATCAAGTCTCAATTTTAACTTTTGCTCTTTTTCCGTATTTGAAATTCTGTCCGATTCAGCCATACCGGCAAAATCGTTAATCATTAAATGTGTTGTTCCATCTATGATTGTTATATTTTCGTCAGTAAGACCTTCAACACTCGTTTTTATTAAATGCTGAATTCCCTGAATTTGTCTTTTGTCAGTTAAAACATCGCGACCGGGCTGGGCAAACAAAGTAACGCTTGCAGTAACAGGTTTTTGATTTTGTGCAAAGATTGATTCTTTTGGAAGAGTAAGCATAACATCTGCCTGACGAATTCCGTCAAGATTTTCAAGATGCTGCTTTAATGCAGTTTCCATGGAACGTTTCCAATTTACATCATCATCAAAATCGTTTCGCGTCCATCTTGTAACATCAAAAAGATGATAAGCATCAATTTTCGACGGCTCTAATCCTTCTGCAATAAGTTGCGACCTATATTTTTTTGCAATATCGTTAGTTTCAACAATGATATAATTCTGTGAATCGCGTTCAGCCCAAACATTATCCTGATTTAAACGCAAAATAATGTCATTTGCTTCCTTTTCGTCAGTTACAGGAAAATCAAAAAGCCTTACAGTTGTTTTTTTGGAAGAAAAAGATGCTGCTAAAACAATAACAACAATTACAAGCACAACTAAACCAATGGCAATTCCCTTTTGAAATGCTTTCCATGACTGCCACTTAGTTTTTATGTTAGCAAACAGTTTTTTAAACCATTCGTTCATATCCCCTCCGAACGAATACAGAAAC
>CAZDAY010000103.1:2556-6200 GCA_964503435.1 uncultured Treponema sp. | reverse complement strand
TAACTGTTCATTTCCATAATCTTTTTTGATTCGCTGTTTGCAATGTAAAAAAATCCATCTTTCATGGCAAGATTTGTGTTTATAAAACTGACATTTTTTAAATCGAAAATATTTAATTCATCTTCAAAATTTCCATAATTTAATTCAAAAAGCTGCTCTTTTTCTAATGTTGAAACGATTTTACTTCTAGCACAGGAATTTGAAATTAATGCTAAAAATGCAAGACTTAAACTTGAAAATATTTTATATATTTTTTGCTGATTTTTTGTGATTTTTAAATTTGAGATTTTTGACTTTGTGATTTTCATATAAAAAAAATAAAATAATAAATCTTGACTGTCAACATATAGAAGTTAGGAATTAGGGCTAAAAACTTAGTTATTAGGATTGAGGACTTAGAATTTTGGAGCGAATTCTTTTTCTTGCGACCGTTCTTTCAGGGTTACGGCTTTCGCCTCCATTCTTGCTTTGCAAGAACGCTATTCGCGCCCTTACAGCACGGGCTAAGTCTTTTTGCAAGAAAGTGGCGGTTTTCTTAACTCAGCGACACTTAGTTCGCTCTCTTAGCACAAGACGGCAGTTTCTGAAAAATTGTTCAGAATAGCAAGATTTTGCAGAAAATTGAGGTAGCGAAGTGGACGGAAGTGAGCAAAAAAGAGAGTTCAGTTCAGTTAGCACAAAAAAAATTCGCTCCAAAAAAAATAGCAAAAAAGTTCAAAATATTGAATAAACCTTGCAAATGTGGACTTTTAAACAATTTTTGAGTATTATTGGAAACGTTATGTTTGATAAATTGTTTACACTTATTTTTGGATCACAAAATGATCGCGACGTTAAGGCATTAAAGCCAACTGTTGCCCAAATCGAAGAAAAAGAATCATGGGCTAAATCTTTTACTGATGAGCAGTTTCCTGAACAAACTAAGGCATTTAAAGAACGTCTTGCTGCCGGAGAAACACTTGATGATATTTTGGTTGAAGCCTTTGCTTTGGCTAGAGAAGCGGCGTTTCGTGTTTTGGGTGAAAGAGCATATCCTTGCCAGCTGATGGGTTCTCTGGTTTTGAATTCTGGACGAATTACAGAAATGAAAACCGGTGAAGGTAAGACTCTTATGTGCGTTTGTGCAGCTTATCTAAATTCTCTTTCTGGAAAAGGCGTTCACATTGTTACCGTAAATGATTATTTGGCTGAACGTGACAGTCAGTGGATGGGACGAGTTTACAAATTCTTAGGTCAGTCGGTTGGCTGTATTTTGAGCAATATGGACAATGATGCTCGTCGTGCTGCTTATGCTTGCGATTTAACTTACGGAACTAACAATGAGTTTGGTTTTGACTATCTTCGAGACAATATGCAAATTGATCCTAAACGCAAGGTTCAGCGTGGTTTTAGTTTTTGTATTGTTGATGAAATTGACTCTATTTTGATTGATGAAGCAAGAACTCCGCTTATTATTTCTGGTCAGGGCGAAGATGATACTTACAAATATCACGAAGTTAATAAATATGTTGACCAATTTGAAGAAGCGGAAAAAGATCCTAAAACAAAGGATTATTATGATGAAGTTGATTTGCTTCCTGAACAAAGAGCCGCTCTTAAAGGCGATTATAAAATTGATGAAAAATCTAAACGCATTTCTTTTACCGATAAAGGAATGAATAAAATCAATGATATTCTTCACAAGCACAATCTTATTACAGCCGATTCTTCTGTTTTTGATGAGCAGAATTTTGAATATGTACATTATTTTACACAGGCGATAAGAGCTCACGTTCTTTATCATGAAGATGTTGATTATGTTGTTAAAGACGGACAGATTCAAATTGTTGATGAATTTACTGGACGTATTCTTGAAGGCAGACGTTATGGCGATGGTTTGCACCAGGCAATCGAAGCAAAGGAACATCTTAAAATTGCCCAGCGAAACAGAACCTTAGCAACAATCACTTTCCAGAATTATTTCCGTATGTATGAAAAACTTTCCGGAATGACAGGAACGGCACAAACCGAAGCAGTTGAATTCAGTAAAATTTATGATCTTGACGTTGTTGCAATTCCTACAAATAAACCTGTTGCCCGTATTGATGAAGATGATGAAGTTTATCTTAACGAAAGCGACAAATGGAATGCTATTGTAAAAGAAGTTGGAGAAGCACATAAAAAAGGTCAGCCAATTTTGATTGGTACAGTTTCTGTTGAAAAATCGGAACATCTTTCTGCCCTTCTTACCCGTCATGGAATTCGTCATGAAGTTTTAAATGCCAAAAATCACGAAAAAGAAGCACATATTATAGAAAATGCTGGTTCAAAAGGCGCGGTTACTGTTGCAACTAACATGGCAGGTCGTGGAACTGATATTAAACTTGGCGGAAGTCCTGAATCTCGTGCCAGAAAAAAGGTCGGAAGCAATGCAAGCCAGGAACAATTTGATGCTGCTCTTGCTCAAGAAAAACTTTTGTGGCAAAAGGATTATGAAGAAGTTAAATCTTTGGGCGGTCTTTATGTTATTGGTTCAGAGCGCCACGAAAGCCGACGTATAGACAATCAGTTGCGCGGACGTTCTGGTCGTCAGGGTGATCCTGGTAGAAGTAAATTTTATATTTCTATGGACGACGATCTTATGCGTCTCTTTGGCGGTGAACGTATGAAGAGAATTATGACTAGCATTGGTATGCAGCCAGGTGAGCCTATAAATCATTCTATGTTAAACCGTTCAATTGAAAAGGCACAGAAAAAAGTTGAAGAGCGAAACTTTGAAATCCGTAAAAATCTGCTGGATTATGATGATGTTTTAAATCAGCAGAGAAAATTTATTTACGAACAGCGTGATGAAATTCTTTACGATGAAGATTTGAGTAAACGTGTTATTGAAAATGCTTATATTGATGTTGATAATTTCTTTGATGAATATGAACACGAAAGCCGGCACAATAAAAATGCTAGCATAAATCAACTAAATGACGAATTTAAAAATACTTTCGGAATGATTTTTGAACCAAATCAACTTACTATTGATGGCGTAAAAGCAGCGTTACAAAATGATATTACTCAAAAAGAAATGCTCGTTGGCAAGCAGAATTTCAATATGTTTATACGCTATCAGTACATTCAGATGATTGATAAAAAATGGCTTGATCAGCTTGAATATCTTGACGGTTTACGGGAAGCGGTTCACTTACGCTCTTACGGCAGCAAAAATCCGCTTACTGAATACAAAATTGACGGTTTTAATACTTTTGATGAAATGCTCGAAAGCATAAGACAAAGCGTTATAAATCGTGTTTTCAAAGTAAAAATTCAGCTTCAAGGACAAGATGCTCCACGTCGCCCTCAGCCACAAATGAGAACAATGAATGCTCAGCATCAAGAAGTTCAGTCTTCTATAAGTTCACAAAGTGCTTTTAACGCAAATCAGGCACAAAAAGCGGCTGCAAATTCTGCAATGAAAAGTGGCAGACAAGCACAAAACGTTACAGTTGTCCGCACAATGCCAAAAGTTGGCAGAAACGACCCATGCCCATGCGGTTCAGGCAAAAAATATAAAAACTGTCACGGAAGAAACGCATAAGTTTCAGTGAATATGCAACATTGTAAATCTAAAAAAAATTGCAGTGTTGCAAAAGATTTGCGTGACAGTTTTCGTC
>CAZDAY010000103.1:0-2456 GCA_964503435.1 uncultured Treponema sp. | reverse complement strand
TTGCAGTGTTGCAAAAGATTTGCGTGACAGTTTTCGTCAATGGGGGGCTGTCCCATAAGTTTTGAACATAGCAGTATATGCAATAAAAAAGGCTTTAGATTTTTATCGCTAAGATTAAATTTAACGGTAAAACCAAAAGCCTTTCTTTGTTAAGTTTTAGAATAAAATATCAGCAAAAAATCATCTGATTAAATTCGGATTTCCTGCACGATTTATAGGCCAAAATCTATAACTTACCTTTCCTAAAACCTTTTGTTTTTTTACAAACTGAGGTGCCATATTTGATTCATAATAAACGCTCATATCATCAAACTGGCTAAGTTTTACAGTTTTTTGTTCAACAGAATGTCGCATATCAAGTGAATTATATCGATTGTCGCCCATCATAAAATATGTATTTTCTGGTAAATATGCAGCATTTCCATTTTCGTCATTTGAAGGGAACAATGGCATATTTCGCTGATCCATAAAAAGAATATATTTAGTTAATTTAAATGCCTTTTCAAGATTTTCAGAACGAACAACATCTGCTGCCCAAGTAGAATAACTTAAGCCCTGAGACATAAGCTGCGCATTTCTAAGAACAATCCTACCAAAAAGCAGTTTTACCATAACATTTAATCTAAAACATGAATCTGTATATAAATCGCCACCAACGAGATTTTTTCCAACAACGCTTCCGTCTTCCTGATAAGTTTCAAGATTTTCCAAATTACGATGCCAGTCATTTAAGAAATGTTCAAACCACTGCGAACCACCTTGTGCACTCAAAAGATTTCTTGTGGTTTTATTTAAAAAATCATCATCAAGATATTGCCCAAGTAATGTTCCGCTGTTTGAATAAACTTTTTGAATTGAATAAAAAGGACCTGGCATTGTTAAATCACTTTGGCTTATCAAAGAAAGATATTCGTCAGAAGAAGTGTCTTTTCCTTTTGCATAAGATTTAAATTCCTTTGCAATACTTTCACATTCAAGTGCGGCACTTACTAAATCAAGATTTCGTCTGCTTTGTTCAATTTCAAGCGTATTTGAAACATCTTCTTCTGAGATTGGAATGTATTGAATTTTGCTTTTTACATTTTGATTTAGAACATTCAAATCCCATGCAGCATATTTTTTATCAACCGGACTTTCCTTAAATTCAGAATTTTTTGTTCTGTAATACAAAGTTCCGTCCATCATAATAAGCTGCTCACCTGGTAAACCGGCAACTCTTTTTACCAAAGGATCCGCTTTTAATTCGCCATTTTCATCAGTATTAGTTTTCACCAAAGTCAGCGTACACATATAAATAAACTGGCTAAGAAAAGTTTTTACTTCATTTTTTCTGTCATCGTTATAATGCGGATTTCTAAAAACAACAATATCGCCTTTTTTATAATCCTGAATGTAAGGCAAACCAACATCACTTAAAGGAAATTTTGGTCCGGCAACAGTTTTAAAAACAACTACGCGATCTTTTACAAGAAAGGTCGGAACCATACTTTCGGAAGGAATTTCATAAAGCTGAAAAAGGAAAATGTTCAATAAAATTATTACAAAAACCGCTTGAATTAAGGCATCAATCCATTCTGCAATTTCATATAAAACACGAAGTGCACCTTTTGGTTTTTTAAACGGATTTTTTTTATGATAATCAGTCCATTCTGCACTTAAAGCAAAAACTCTTTTGTCAGAAAGTTTATACTGAATCATAAAAGACAAAACTGTTATTGAAAGCCAAATCAAAGCGGCAATTAAATCCAGTGCAAAAGGCATTGCAGATTTTCCGGCACGCTGAATAACCCAGGTGCTTATAAAAACAAAGGGTTCGTATTGGAAAAATCTACGAATCGCTATTATGTGTTTTACACTTTTTTTCTGGCACAATTCCCTATAAGAAACAAAATACATACACACAGTAAAAATAATTGCAAGCGGAAAGGCTAAAATTGAAATGTCAAGATGAAAGGATAAACTTAAAAAAGAAAATATTGCTACTAAAATCAAATTAAGAATTATGTAAACATTTAGTTTTTTCATGATAAAATATTATAGCAAGATTTTTTAAGTAATACTATACTTTATATATGTACGAAAATTTCTCAAGTAATTTAAAAATCATTGAATTAGAAGAAGCGCTCGATTTTCTTGGCGGTGAAAAAGATTTACTAAAAGAACTTTTAAAATCCTTTGTGAACGATAAAAAATTTGATATAACGCAATTAGAATCTTTCGAAAAAAAAGATAAAACTCAAGCAGCAAGTTATGTTCATTATTTTAAAGGTGCCGCCCGACAACTTTGCATGAAAAGATTAGCAAGTGCTGGACAGATTTTAGAAGATGTTTTAAGAGAAAAAACAAGCGGAAATATTTCAGAACTTAACAATTTATTTTCTGAAGAATACAAAAATGCAATAAACCAGGCAGAAAAACTTCTCAAGGAAATTTAAAATCAAAAACCTTATCAAAAT
>CAZDAY010000102.1:0-6225 GCA_964503435.1 uncultured Treponema sp. | reverse complement strand
TTATTTTATTGAATAAATAAAATATTTATAATTAACAGATTTCGATGATTCGATGAACTCACAAAAGTCAAGTTCAACCACTGGTTTTATTCTTTTAGACAATCCTGATAAACTTTTCTGTTAGCAAAAAAAATTTACGAAAAAACAACAAAGCCTAGCCGTGATTGGAAAGGTGGCGCAAGCCATTCTTTTTTACAAAGTAAAAAAGAACGAAACGAAAGTGGAGCCTTGCAAAGCACGTTAGCACAAGAAAATTTGCTCCAAAACTTCCATATTATAGCGAAATTTCGTAAAATAAAACGTATTTTTTTATTTAGGAGAATAAAATGTCTGGCGCAATGATTCAAGAAATTATTGCTTTTGTTATTTATTTGGGACTAATGATTTATGTTGGTATTAGTTTTATTGGTAAAAACAAAAGCACAGAAGACTTTTTTTTAGGCGGAAGAAATATTGGACCGTGGACAACTGCTTTAAGTGCTGAAGCGAGTGATATGTCTGGTTGGATGTTAATGGGTTTGCCGGGACTTGCTTATCTTGGTGGAATGAAAGAAGCTTTTTGGACGGCTTTAGGTCTTTTAATTGGAACTTATTTAAACTGGCTTATTGTTGCAAAAAGACTTCGCACTTATTCAATAGTTTGTAATAATTCAATTACAATTCCTCAGTTTTTTACAAATAGATTTAAGGATACTAAACACATAATTTCTATTGTTTCTGCAGTTTTTATTATTTTATTTTTTGTAATTTACACAGCGTCTGGGTTTGTTGCTTGTGCTAAACTTCTTGAAGCAGTTTTTGATCTTCCGTACATTTGCGGACTTTTTATTGCAATGGTAATTATTTTAGTTTATACCTTGCTTGGAGGATTTGGCGCGGTTTGTACAACAGACTTTATTCAGGGAACTCTTATGTTCCTTGCAATTATTATTACAGGAATTATTGTTTCTGTAAAACTTGGCGGTCCTATTGAAGCAATAAATAAAGCCAACGAATTTACTACACAAGCATTAAATGGCGAACTTGGTGAAAAAATTCGAGAAAGTCTTTTGAACAATCAAAAATATGGCACAATGTCTATTGTTTCAGCACTGGCTTGGGGATTAGGATATTTTGGAATGCCACATATTATTGTTCGATTTATGGGAATCCGTTCAAATAATGAAATAAAAATTGCACGCAGGGTTGCTATGATTTGGGTTACTATTGCTCTTCTTGCGGCGGTTTACGTAGGTGCAATCGGAACATCTTATCTTTTACCAAAAATTCTTGAAGGCGGAAAATCTGAAACTGTAATTATTGAATCGTTTATGAAAGCATTTCCTCCGTTTATTGCTGGGATTTTCCTTTGTTCTATTCTTGCGGCGGCAATGTCTACGGCAGACAGTCAGCTTCTTGTTGCAGCGAGCGCTTTTACCGAAGACATTTGGCAAAACCTTTCAAAACGAAAACTTAGTCAGAAATTTGTTATGAATCTTAGCAGAATTGCGGTTCTTTTGGTTGCTTTAATTGCATTTTTTATTGCTTTGGATAATAACGCATCTGTTATGGGACTTGTTTCTTATGCATGGGCTGGATTTGGAGCAACTTTTGGTCCTCTTATTCTGCTTGCACTCTTTTGGAAAAAAACTACATCTGGTGGCGCAATAGCAGGAATTATTGCAGGAGCGATTTCTGTTATTCTTTGGCACAATTTGCAGGGCGGAATTTGGAATCTTTATGAAATAATTCCGGGATTTGTTTTCTGTTTGCTTTTCGCAATAATTGTAAGTTTAATTCAAGGTCAAAAAAATCCAGATATTGATTCTGAATGGGAAGAATATAAACTTGCTTTAAAAACAGACAAATAATTTAATCAACAATAGTACGGCCACCCCATTCTTTGGAGTGGTCTTTTTCATACTCAATCGTTTTATCAAAATCTGCCAAAGGTTCACAATTTTGTTCAATTTGTAAAGCAACATTATGCAACCTTTTTATACAATCAGTTTTATCGTTATAATTTAATTTGCTTTTTTCGATTGCATTCCCCAAAACTCTAATGCTTTCGTCGTAAATTTTTGTAGGAACAGGAAACGGATGCCCGTCTTTTCCGCCGTGAGCAAAACTAAAACGCGCTGGATCAGTAAAACGAGAAGGCGTACCATTTATAACTTCACTAACCAATGTTAAAGATTGCAATGTTCTAGGACCAAGCCCTTTTGTTAAGAGCAAAGATTCAAAGTCTTTTGGCTCAGAATAATAAGCCGTTGCAAGAACTGCACCTAATCTTTTTAAATCAACATCTTGAGCAAGAACTTCGTGGCGGTTTGGCATTACAAGATTTCTTTGTTCATCATTTAAAATTATTTGATTTTCGTCTTGGAACAATTCTAACTGCAAATTTTCCTGCTTTGAAAAATCAGGACTTCCGTAAGCAATTAAATCTTTTACTTCTTTTAGCACAAGATTTGGATTTTCTTTTGAAAGCGAAAGAATTGAAGAGCGCGTTGAAGATGCTTTTGAATCAGTTAAGTTTAAAATTAACCCAGAATTTTCGCCGGTAACGCCAGAATGTGGCTCTTCAACAAAAGATTTTAAATTTTGTGAGCACCAATGATAACGGCGAGCAGTTTTTGTTTCAACATTCATTCCCTGCTGAACAACTGTCCAGTCACCTTGCGTGCTTAAAATAAAATTATGCTGATAAAGTTGAAATCCGTCTTGAACCGCAGAATTATCAACCTTAGCACACAACTTACTTGAACGAATTAAATCTTCGCCATTAAGACCTGTATGTTCGCTTAAATATAAAAGTTCTTCTGGAGTTTTTCGACTATACTTTCCTCTGCCGCCACAAACGCAAAGTCCAAATTCTTTTGCTCTGGAATTTATTCCGCGTTTTAAAGCGTACATTACACTTGTTGTAATTCCAGACGAATGCCAGTCCATTCCTAAAACTGCACCAAAAGACTGAAACCACAAAGGGTCACTTAAGCGCCGCAAAACTTCTTTTTTTCCGTATTGAATTAAAATTGCTTCAATAATTTCTGTTCCTAAATCACGCATTCTGTCTGCAAGCCATTTTGGAACGGTTCCGTGATGAAGTGGTAAATCGGCATGTCCTGTTCGACGCAACATATTTTTACTTTAACACAAAAATTTTTCTTGAGATAGAGAATGTCTAAAAAATTTAAAACGTAGCGCTCATTGACTGTTTCGACGGGCGGATACTGAGTTTATCGAAGTACACCAACCATAGTTCGACAAAGTATAAAAATTCAAGTATATTTGAAAATATGATTAGAAAAGAAATTGAAGATAAAGAATTATTGGCACATCTGAATTCAATTCAAAAAGATGAAATGTCAATTTTTGTTATGGCTGACGGAAGAATTCGTGGGGCACTTTTTAATGGAACACGTTTTGTAAATCAAATGAGAATTCAGCATAATCTTGGAATTCTTGAAACGATGATTTTGGGACAAGCAAGTTTGTGTGGGGCACTTTTAATCCCAACAATGAAAGGAAAAGAACATAAAACATGGCGTTATGAAGTTGATGGTCCAGCAAAGGGATTTTCTGTAGAAGCGGACAGTTCTGGTTATGTGCGCGGATATCTTTTTAATGACAAAATTCCTGTTGAAAAACCTTTGGATTCCTGGGATTTAACAAATTTTCTTGGTGATGGAACAATGACTATTACAACTAGTCGTGAAGGATTTAAAATTCCGGAAACAAGTTCTGTTGAAATTCTTTACAAAAATATTACTAAGGATTTAGCATGGTTTTTTCAGCAATCGGAACAAATTCAAACGGCTTTTAACACAAGCATCTTTATGGACAAAAAAGGTAGGGTGACTGGAGCGGGCGGAATGTTTATTCAGATTTTGCCGGAAACTGGCGGAAACAAAGTTTTAGGTTCGCAACTTAATAGCAGTTCTGATTTTAAAGAAGATGCAAATTTAATTGAAAAAGTTGAAAATGCCTTTAGTGCTTGTCCGTCTTTGGGAAAATGGTACGCCGAAGATGGAAATCAAGAAAATTTGATTTTTGGTTTATTTGAAGAATTTAAGCCAGAAATTGCTGTAACAAGAAATGTGATTTTTGATTGTCCGTGTACAAAAGAACATTATTTGAATTACGTGCGTTCTCTGCCAAAAGCGGAACTTGAAGATATTAAGAAAAACGGACCGAATCCGCTGGAAATTATTTGCCGGAATTGTTCTAGCGTTTATCATATTCCAACAGAAGATATTTAAGCGGTTTTGCTGATGATTTTTGTTACCAAATTTAATAACAAAGGTTTAAGATTATATAAATAAAGCAAATCTAAGAAACATTTTGTTTTTATTTACAAATTTTCTTGGATAACTTTAAATTTTTTATGAGAGGTATGTTATGAAAACATTCAATGTATTAAAGAAAACTTTATGTACACTTGCTTTAATTTCAATGTGTTCATTTGGCGTATTCGCACAAGGAAAAGAAGATGCTCCAAAACCACCAAAGAATGATGGTCCTCAGGAATTTATTGGTAAACTGAACACAGCAAATGTTAAAGGAAATAAACTTATAACTTTAACAGTTGATAAAGAAGTTTATGTTTTAACAGTTGGTCTTCCTTTTAATCCAATTCCTCCAATGCCACCAAAAGAAGCAGAACTTAATATGGAAAACGATGGTCTTGTAAATCCAGTGCCTGCACCAGATATTAAACCAATTAGCATAAAAGAATTAAATGTGCTGAAAGGAAGAAAGGTAAAACTTTTTGGTTCTGTAAATGAAGATGCTCACGTTATTATTGTTCACGGAATTTTTACAGGTCCTTCTGATGATGCAAAATAAATTTTTTAACCTAAGATTTTTATAAAACTTTCTGACAAACTGTCCATTGATTAAATCTTTGGGCAGTTTTTTTTAGCCATATAACATTTTTTTACAGAAGAACCTAGCCCGCGCTGGAAAGGCGTGCGAAAGCACGTTCTTGCGATAGCAAGAATGGAGCGACAGCGGAACCTTGTAAGCACGGTTAGCACAAAAGATATGCTCCAAAAAAATCAAAAATCGCAAATTTAATAAATATGCAAAGATTTTATTTTATATTTACAGATTCTGAAACAATGGTTCGACTAGGCTTACCAACCACTTCAGGATGACAAGGATTTAATGAATATATGAATATGTATGAGCGCCTTTCTTGCTGTATCTAAATCCAAAATCAACTTGATAAGTCCATGCATAATCATAAGGTTGAATAACTAAATTTGAACCTAAATTTGGATAATCTAAACTAAAACTTCCGTTTGCAAGAATAGTCCAGTTTTTTGCGACAGGCAATTCAAGTCCAGCCATTAAACCTAAACCTAAATAAATTAAATCAAATTCATCTGTTCTTTGATACATAAAATGCAAACCTGCAGCACTTTTTATTAAAATATATTTCCACATATCCGCTTCGAGCATTGGACCCCAAAACAAATCTACAGCACCTAAAATTTTTTGCTTTGAACTTTGCTTCATTCCATTAAAAGTGTTATAAATCGGATAATAAATTGCCAAACGCGTATAATTATTTATTGGCTTTATATTGACCGTTTGCATTGAAACGTAAGCACCTAACAAAGTTGTTTGTCGCACAAAATTGCTGCGCTTTTCTTGAAGTTCAAGGCGCGTAACCAGGGATTCGGCAAAACCATAATTAAACATTACAAACGGTTTTTCTTTTATTAGAGGAAATCCGGTTTTAGGATCAAGGTTAACATTAGAATTTTCTTTAGATTGTTCAGTAAACTGCCGATTTTCAGCAGTTTGATTTTCTGACGAAGAATTTTCTGCTTGCGAAAAGGCAAAATGAATTGTTAAAAAACATAAAAATATAAGCGACAAATTTTTTTTCATTTTCATAAAATTTTTGTTCCTTTTTTAATAAACAAATTAAAGATTACAGTTAAAAATTTTATTTTGAAACCAAGTAAAGCGTTAAAGAAACTTTATCACCTTCGGGGTCTCTCCAATAAACGTAAAGCATTGAACCGCGAACATCCCATTCTGATATAACAGGCTTAGAAGATGAATTTTCTACTTCAAAAATCAAACAGTTGTCCAGCACAATGTAAGTTCCTTCATAAGATGCGAGACTTGAAGAAGTTTTTACTTTTGCGCTAAAACTTCCATCGCTTTGGAAACGAACTGTATTTCCTGCATTGTCCATCCAGGTTCCATATAATGGCGATGGTGTATAAC
>CAZDAY010000101.1:1359-6311 GCA_964503435.1 uncultured Treponema sp. | reverse complement strand
TCTTAATACAAGTGTTGGTGGAAAAAATATCTTAAAAAATATATCTTTATCAATAAATAAAGGCGAAACTCATGTTTTGATGGGACCGAACGGCGCTGGAAAATCAACTTTGGGCTACACTTTAATGGGAAGTCCGGAATATTCAATAACTGGCGGAAAAATTGAATTTGATGGTGAAGATATTACAAATTCAAGTGCTGATGAACGTGCAAAAAAGGGAATTTTTTTAAGTTTCCAAGAACCGCTTGAAGTGCCAGGAATTTCGCTTGAAAGTTTTATTCGCTCGTCATTAACACAGGTTTCTGGAACAAAACTTAAACTTTTTGCATTTCAAAAAGAACTGGAAAAAGCAATGGATATTTTGTCTATGAATCATTCTTATGCGGAACGGGATTTGAATGTAGGTTTTAGTGGCGGTGAAAAAAAGAAAAGTGAAATTCTGCAGCTTTTAATGTTAAAGCCTAAACTTGCAATCCTTGATGAAACAGATTCAGGTCTTGATGTTGATGCCGTAAGAACTGTTAGCAAGGGAATTGAAGAATATCAAAAAACAACTGGCGGTTCGCTTTTAATAATTACACATTCTACAAAAATTCTGGAAAGTCTTAAAGTTGATAAAACTCATATCATGGTAAAAGGACAGCTTGTTCACACTGGCGATGGAAGTTTAGTAAAGATGATTAACGAAAATGGTTTTGAACAGTTTGTTCCTCAGAAAATCAAAGATGCAGAAAGAAAAGAAAAACTTGAACTTGCGGCAAAAAATGCAATGGACAACGTTAAGAAAAATGCTGCTCTTGAACTAAATGGAATGAGTATGGAAGATGTAAAAAAGAGTATTTCTGGAGGTCTTTGATGAGCGATAATGAAAAAACTCAAATTGCCGACATTGACCGTTCACTTTATGATTTTCGTTATGAAGAAAGCGACAGGGATTTTTATAAAATAAGAGCGGGTCTTGATGAATCTATTGTGGAAAAAATCAGTGATGAAAAACAAGATCCAGAATGGATGAGGCAATGGCGCTTAAAATGTTTAAAACTTTACAATCAAATTAAGGAGCCGGATTGGGGACCGGATATTCGTGATCTTGATATTCAAAAAATTGTAACTTATGTAAAGCCAAAAACCGAAATGGCTGCAAAATGGGCTGATGTTCCTGATGATATAAAAAATACTTTTGAAAAACTTGGAATTCCCGAAGCAGAACGTCAAAGTCTTGCTGGCGTTGGTGCACAATATGACAGCGAACTTGTTTATCATAATGTAAAAGATGAAGTTGCCCAGCAAGGGGTTGTTTACACTGATTTTGAAAGTGCTTTGAAATCGGAAGAATATGGTCAAATGGTAAAAGATTATTTTATGCATCTTGTTCCTCCGACTGATCATAAATTTGCTGCATTGCACGGAGCACTTTGGAGTGGCGGCAGTTTTGTTTATGTACCGAAAAATGTAAAGGTAAAAATTCCTCTGCAATCTTATTTCCGATTAAATGCTGCGGGTGCCGGTCAATTTGAACACACTTTAATTATTGTTGATGAGGGCGCGGATCTTCATTTTATTGAAGGATGTTCTGCACCAAAATATAATGTTGCAAATCTTCACGCTGGTTGTGTTGAACTTTATGTAAAGAAAAATGCACGGCTTAGATATTCTACAATTGAAAACTGGTCTAAAAATATGTATAACCTGAATACAAAACGTGCCATTGTTGAAGAAAATGCCCGTATGGAATGGGTTAGTGGCAGTTTTGGAAGTCATATTTCGTATCTTTATCCAACAACAATTTTAAAAGGCGACAATTCAACTTGTGAATTTACAGGAATTACTTTTGCCGGCGAAGGTCAAAATCTTGATACTGGCGCAAAAATGATTCACATTGGAAAAAACACTTCTACGGTTATAAACACAAAATCAATTTCCAAAAGCGGCGGAGTTTGCACTTATCGTTCATCAATTCAAGTAAATGAAAGCGCCTTACATTCAAAGGCAAGTGTGGATTGTTCAAGTTTGATGCTTGATTCAAAAAGTCGTTCTGACACAATTCCTGCAATGGATATTCGCACAGACGATTGTGATATTGGTCATGAAGCGAAAATTGGTCGTATTTCAAACAAGGCAATTTTTTATTTGATGAGTCGTGGAATAAGCGAAGAAGATGCTAGAGCCATGATTGTAAGTGGATTTGCAAATCCTGTAAGCAAAGAACTTCCTTTGGAATATGCGGTTGAAATGAACAATTTAATTCAACTTGAAATGAAAGGCACTTTGTAATTTTTAGTCTGAAATCAAGTTTGGAGAAAAAAATGACAGATACAAAAAAAATAGATGTTGATGTAAATCAGTTTCCGAGTTTAACATGGAATTTTTTAAAAATAAACAGAACTCATCTTACGGCAGAAAATTTAACGGATGCGGATTTTTCTGTTAACATTCCTGACGAAAAAATTTATTTAAAAGAAGAAGAATTTGATTCTTTGCCTCAGGAAATTAAAAATATTGAAACTGGCTTAGGAAAATTTTTTGATAATGTTTTTGATTCTTTTTGTACAAATAATTCAAAGTCTGTAGTTTTTAAAATTCCTGCAAATTATTCAGAAAAAAATGCTGTAAAAATTGATTTGAACTTAAATCAAAATGAAAATAAGGCAAAAGATTTTGTTCTTATTGCAGAAGAAAATTCGCTTTCAAATTTTATTTTTACGCTTGATTCTGATGAAAATGCTTTAGGAACTTTGGGAATAAGAATCCGTGTTTTTGTAAAAGATAATGCAAAATTGAATTTGAATGTGATAAATTTGGCTAAGGGAAAAATTTTAAATTTCGTGAGCATTGGTTCTTTGTTTAAAGAAAATTCTCTTGTTAATTTGAACGAAATTCATTTGGGTGGCAAAAATGTTTATTTAGGAAATCATCAAGAACTTGCTGGTTATAAATCAAGTTTTAATGGACATCAAGTTTATTTTGCAAATAAAAATTCCAATTTTGATATAAATTACGTTGCAAATCAAACTGGCAGAGAAACTCAAAGTTTTATGCTCTCTGATGGAATTTGTGAAGACAATGCAGCAAAAACCTGGCGCGGAACAATAAATTTTATAAAAGGCTGTGTTGAATCAAAAGGTGATGAGCAGGAAAATGTTTTGCTTCTTTCGCCAAAAGTTGTAAATAAAACTTTGCCTGTAATTCTTTGTGATGAAGAAGCGGTTGAAGGTAGGCATGGCGCAACGATTGGTAAACTTGACGGCAATATTTTGTTTTATATGCAAAGTCGCGGAGTTAATCAAAAAGAAGTTCAGCGTCTTATGATTATTGCAAAAATAAAATCTGTTTGCAAACTTATAAATGATGAAATTACAGTTGAAAAAATAGATGAATATTTGAATAAAAATTTTGGAGAATAATTTTTTTTTGCAGATGATAATTTTCTTGCAGAAGACTTAGCCCGCGCTGTAAGGGCGCCGGAGGCGTTCTTGCGCAGCAAGAATGAGGTAACGAAACCCTGAAAGCACGGTTAACCATTAGATGTGCTCCAAAAAATTAAAAAACAAAAATAGGTAAATTTATGGATACAACAGTTTTTAGAAAAGATTTTCCGATTTTCAATAGTTCGCTAAATAAAGATTTAGTTTATTTTGACAATGCTGCGACTTCTCAGCGTCCTTTTTGTGTTGATGAGGCGGTTCAGGAATTTAATCAAAATCATAATGCAAATCCGCTGCGTGGACTTTACGCTTTGAGTGTTCGGGCAACAGAATATTATGAAAATGCAAGACATAAGGTTGCTGAATTTTTAAATGCGAATGAAAACTGTGAAATTATTTTTACTCGAAATGCAACAGAAAGTCTTAATCTTGTCGCTTATTCTTATGGAATGAATTTTATAAACGAAGGTGATGAAATTGTAATTTCTTGCATGGAACATCATTCTAATATTCTTCCCTGGCAAATGATTGCAAAGGCGCGTCATGCTAAACTTGTCTGGCTTGAATGTGATGAACAGGCGATTATTAGCAAGGCTGAATATGAATCTAAAATTACTTCAAGAACGAAAATTGTTTCTATTGCGCATGTGAGTAATGTTTTTGGAATTACAAATCCTGTAAAAGAAATTGTCTCTTATGCTCATCGCGTTGGCAATAATGGAAAGGGTGCAGTTGTTGTTGTTGATGGAGCACAGTCGGCGCCTCATAAAAAAATTGATGTTCAGGATTTGAATGCTGATTTTTTTGCGTTTAGTGCGCACAAATGTTTGGGACCTATGGGAATTGGTGTGCTTTATGCAAAAAAAGATTTGCTCGAAGAAATGCCTCCTTTTTTAACTGGCGGTGAAATGATTGAATATGTAACGCGAGAAGATGCGTCTTTTGCGGAACTTCCTCATAAGTTTGAAGCGGGAACTGTAAATGCTAGTGGGGCAGTGGGGCTTGCAAGGGCTATAGATTATTTGAATCAGGTCGGAATTGAAAATATTGAAGAAAATGATAACGCTTTGACAGCTTTTTTGATGTCTGAAATGAAAAGAATTCCATACGTTCATATTATTGGTAGCGATGATCCGAAGAAGCACTGCGGAATTATAACTTTTACAGTTGATGATGTTCATCCGCACGACATTGCAAGTATGCTGGACACTGAAAAAATTGCTATTAGGGCAGGGCATCATTGTGCTCAGCCTTTAATGCAAAAACTTCAAGTTGGCTCAACTGCCAGAGCGTCAGTTTATTTTTATAATACAAAAAAAGAGGCTGAAATTTTTCTGGATGCGCTTTCAAAAGTAAGGACTTGGATGGGGTTTTAATTTTGCTGACTGGGGCTGGCGGTTAAACAAGAGAACTGGCGGTTAAACAGAAAATTCTCGGCGGAACTGACGTCAACTGGCGGTTAAACAGAAGAACTGGCGGTTAAACAGAAAATTTTCGGCGGAACTGACGTCAACTGGCGAGTAAACA
>CAZDAY010000101.1:0-1259 GCA_964503435.1 uncultured Treponema sp. | reverse complement strand
CTGGCGGTTAAACAGAAAATTTTCGGCGGAACTGACGTCAACTGGCGAGTAAACAGAAAATTGCAAAACAATAAAACGAGGTAGAAAAATGGATATAAAATCACTTTATCAAGAAATCTTAAATGAACACAATTTGCATCCAAATCACAAAGGAATTACAGAAAATGCAACTATAACATTGCAGGGCGTAAATCCAAGTTGTGGTGATAATATTTATTTACAGTTAAAAATTGATGACAATGGAATTATAACTGACGGAAGTTTCAATGGCAGCGGTTGTGCAATTTCCCAGGCTAGTGTTGATATGATGCTCGACGATATTATTGGTCAGCCAAAAGAAAAAGCTCAGAACCTTGCAAAACTTTTTATGGATATGATTCAAGGCAAGGAAACTGATGATTCAAAACTTGAGCAACTTGATGAAGCTGCCACTTTAAAAAATATAAGCATGATGCCAGCGCGTGTAAAATGTGCGGTTTTGGGCTGGCGGACAATGCAGGATATGCTTTCAAAAAATAAAAATGAAGCGTCTGCGTCTTTAAATCATTGCGAAAATCCAAATGATGATTTTTGTAAAAACTAAAACTTTATAAATTTTATGGTTATTTTAAAATGAACACTGCAACTAAGGTATTTTTAAAATTAAAAGAAGACAAAGAAATTCAGCAGGGCTTTCCCTGGGTTTATGACAACGAAATTTCATCAGTAAAATTTTTTAGCGAAGATGAAAGTGGTTCAAAAACAATCAAAACAAGTTCACTTGAAAATGCAGAAGTAGAAGATGGTTCTCTTGTGGAACTTTACACAAATGCCGGCGGATTTTTAGCAAGTGCAGTTATAAACAAAAAATCAAAAATAACTTTAAGAATAATTTCTTATGAACACGTTGATAAAATTCTTGAAGATAAATTTTCTTTCGTTTCAAAAAAAATCAGAAATGCGGTAAATATTCGGCGCGTAAATTTTGCTGATTATGATTCTTACAGAGTGATTTTTGGAGAAGCGGATTTTTTTCCGGGCTTAATTGTGGAACGTTATGTTTCAAATGGGGAAATTTATCTTGTGGTTCAGTTTTTAGCTTTGGCGTGTGAAGTTTTTCGTAAAGAAATTCTTGATTCATTAAAAGAAACTTTAAAACCTGATTTTATTTATGAACGAAGCGATGTAAATGTCCGTGAAAAAGAAGGACTTGAAGAAAGGTCTGGTTGGATTGGAAAAACTGGCGAAGAAAAAATCGTAATTTCTGAAAATGAAATTCA
>CAZDAY010000100.1:1074-6330 GCA_964503435.1 uncultured Treponema sp. | reverse complement strand
CCTGAAACTAGCGTGTCTACCAATTCCACCATTCGGGCAAGTTTAGAAAGTTTATAAAAAACTGCTTTTTATGTCAATTTCATTGAGGCAAAATTTGTTTGTGAAATTCAAAATTTTTATTTTTCCAAGTAAATTTGATTTTTGTTGCAGAAAATTTTAATTCATCAGCATTTTCAGAAAAATTTTTTGTATATGGATTATAAAGAAAATCACCTTTTACCGGAAATCCACACCAAGCCAAATGTGCTCTGACCTGATGTTTAAAACCTTGAGCAATTTCACAATCAGCAAAATAAGCTTTATCTTTTTCATAAATCTTGATTTTTGTTGTATAAATTTTATCTGTTGCTTTTTTTTTCGCTGCTCTGCTTAAATTTTTTTCATCAACTGGCCTTACCTGTGAATTATGCATTGAAAAATATCGAAATTTTGATTGAACAAAACATTCTTTTCCGAAAAGAAAATTTTGCGGTTTTGCAGGAAATCCTTCAAGAAAATCATTTAAATTTTTTATAAAATCACATTCTGCAAAATAAGTTTTTATAAAACCGCCACTTTTTTGAACTTCCAGCAAATCATCATAAAATTCCTGGCTTCCTGCAATAAGCAAAAGTCCGTTTGTTTGCGTGTCAATTCTATGTAAAAGTCCGTACTCAATTTCTTTTTTACCTTTGACATTTTTTGCAAACGGAAACTGCTTTGTTATTTCTTCGAGCACACTAAAATCACCTTGCTTTAACGGAGCACTTGGAATTCCAGCAAATTTATCAACAACCCAAAATGGTTCTTCGCTGGAAAAATCGTGAATTATCAAAAAATTTTTATTTTCATTCATAAGTTTAAATCCACAAAAAATTTAATCTTGTAAAATTATTTTTTTATAATTTTGATGAAGAATTTTCATTACTTTTTTAAAGCGTTCTGGAGTTTTTGTTTGGAATTTTACAATTTTACTTTCATTGTTTTTATTAGAAAAGTCCGGAAGTTTGATTTTTAAAATTTTTGAATGAAGCATTAAACTTGCATTTGGAAAGTTTTTGTCTTTTTTTGAATAAATTGAATCGCCTAAAATTGGACAGTTTATAAATTTCAAATGAACACGAATTTGATGAGTTCGCCCTGTTTTAATTCTTAAACGCATCAAAGAATATTCACCGTAGCAGGCGACACATTTAAAATGAGTTTCCGCAAATTTTCCAGAATTTGTGTCAAGAACAGCCTTAAATTGTTTTCGGTTTTTTGGATCGCGGATAATTTGAGTTTTTATTGTACCGATTTTTTGTGGCGGTCGTCCAAGACAAATTGCAATGTATTCTTTTTGAATTGATTTGTGATTTTTAAATTGTGCTGCCAAAAATTCATGAGTTTCAGTATTTTTTGCGGTAATAATTATTCCGGAAGTTTCCTTATCCAGTCTGTGAACAATTCCAGGTCTTCTGTTTTCAAGAATTTCTGATTGACTGGAATCTTCTGGATTTAATTCATTTATAGAATTTTTTCCCCAATGATAAAGTAAGGCGTTTACTAAGGTTCCATTCCAATTTCCGCAAGCCGGATGACAGACCATTCCTTGTTTTTTATTTATAACGCAAACATTTTCATCTTCGTAAATAATATCCAGCGGAATATTTTCAGGTTCAAATTTTGAAGGCAAATTTTCTTCCCATAAAATTTTAATTTTGTCGCCAGATTTTACTTTACAAGAAAGTTTTTCAGTTTTCCCATTTACAAAAATTCCTTTTTCAACGGACTTTAATCTGCTGCGATTCATTCCATCAGGAACAGACGCAATAAATTGATCAAGTCTTTTATTTCCAGAAAAATCTGACGGAACTGTAAATTCTTTAAAATTCATTAAATTGCCTTAATTTTTGATTTACGCAGAAATTTTATTGTTTAACTTCAATTTCTTCTGATTTGCTTATAATACTTCCATTTTCAAAATCATCATTTTGAGGAATTTCATAAGTTGAAACAGAATCTTCTACTTTTAGAACTGCTTCATTTTCATTTATTGGAACTACAATAATATTTTTTTGTTGCTCACTAATATTTATTTCCTGATTTTTTTTATTATTTTTCACAAGGTTTACAATAAAATCAGTAAGTCCAAAAACTGTACTAACGCCTAAAGAAATTCCAACAATCTTAAGCTGCTGATCCTGCGTATAAGAAGACGTACTTTTATCAAGCGGATTTGGAAAAGAATCAATTTGATTTGTAAAATACAAATATGAACCGTAAGCAAGCGAAACTCCAATTGTAACAAATGGCATTGAACCAAAAGTTATAATTTCTGCCCGCCGCAAATCTTTTGTCCATTGGGGAAATTCATCTTCAGAATATTCTTTTGGATTTGTACTCGAAGAAGATGAACTTGCTGCATACAAATTAAAAGAGAAAAATAAAAGTGTTAGAAACGCAAAAAACTTTTTTTTCATTTTACTTTTTTAGTTATAATTTCTTTGTCCAAATAAAGCAGTTCCGATTCTTAGCATTGTGCTGCCCTCTTCAATAGCAATTTTATAATCACCGCTCATTCCCATACTTAATTCATTTATTTCAAGATTTGGAAACTCAAATCTCAATTTTTCCTGCAAATTTCTTAATGTACTAAATGATTTGTGAATTTCTTTTTCATCATCTGTAAAAGGCGCCATTGTCATAAGTCCAAGCAGTTTTATGTGCGGATATTTTTTTAAAGCAATATTTTCTGCACTTTTAAAAACATCATCTTCTGAAATATATCCACTTTTTGAATCTTCGCCAGTATGAAATTCAAAAAAAACATTTGTAATTTTATTTAATTTTGCTGATTGCTTTTCGATTTCAACAAGCAAGGCTTCTCTGTCAACAGATTGAATTGTTGTGGCAATTTCACATGCTTTTTTTACTTTATTAGTTTGCAGCGAACCGATTATATGAAGTTCTGGTTTGTAAGGCAAATCATTTTTTAAAATAAATTCATTCAACCCGTTAAATTTTTCGTATGCTTCTTGAACTCTGTTTTCACCAAAAAGAATTTGATTCGCTTTTAAGGCACTTAAAACATCTTCCATTGGATGAAATTTTGAAACCGCACAAAGTTTTACGCTATTAAGTTTACGCCCGAATTTTTTTTCACATTCGTTTATAAGTTCACGGATTTTACTGAAATTTTCAATAATCTGCTGAGTTTCCATATTATTTAACTATAGCACAATCAAAAGCATCGCTCAAGTTTATAAAATCTTGTACAGAAAGTTCTTCTGCCCTTTTTGATTTTTCTAAATTTGCATTTTTTAATATTTCTTCACCATCCATATTTTTTAAAAGAAGCGGTTTTATATTATTATAAATAGTTTTTCTTCTGCTAGAAAAAAGTGCATGAACTAATTTTACAAAGGTTTTAGGATTTTTACATTCGTAAGGAATTTCTTTTCGCTTTAAAATTACATTTTGGGAAGTTACATTTGGTCTTGGCCAGAAATTGCTGGGAGAAAGTTCAATTCCTTCATGAACATCGTAGCCCCACTGAATTAAAACACTGAAAGCAGAATAATCTTGTGAGCAAGGTTTCGCTGCCATTCTTTGAACAACTTCTTTTTGAACAGTAAAATTGCATTTATCAAAAATAAATCCGTTTGTAATCGTTTCTGCAATAAAAGTTGCGGCAATATTGTAAGGCAAATTTCCAAATAATTTTTTTGGTATAATTCCATTTTGCTTTTGAAGTTCAAATTCTTTTTTCCAGGTTTTTAAAACATCACCTTCAACAATTTTTAACTGCCTTGAATTTTCAAAATCTTCAAAAAAACTGTGCAAAACTTTTATAAATCCCCAGTCAATTTCAAAAACTGTCAGTTTTGAACCACGCTTTAAGATTTCTTCAGTCATGCAGCCAAGACCTGGTCCAATTTCCCAAATTGCTTCGTTTTGCAGAGGATTTAATTCATTTACAACTTTGTTTCTTGCGTTAGGATTTATTAAAAAATTTTGACCGAATTTTTTCTGCATGCTCATATTATTTTGTTCTAAAAAAATTTTTATTTCTGACGGTGAATTGTAATCAGGATGTTTCATATTACTCCAAATAAATTTAAACTTAATTTTTAAAAATCGATTGGCGGAACTAAAGCAAAAATTTTTACCAAAGCGATTATACATTTATACAATAAATTTAAAATAATTCCAAAAGATTTTGAAAAAACAGGAAAGATAAGGCTTAAAATTATTCCTATTAAAGATAATGTTAAAAAATTAGAAATCATCGGTGAAATTACAAGCGTACTTAAAATTCCAATCGGCATAATTTGCCCAAAAAGTTTTATACTGATTCCAGTCGTAGCAAATTGTGCACCCATTGACGCTGATAAAGAAGAATTGATTTTTGGAGGAATAAAAACCTTAAGCAAATATCTTATGGAATCTGAAAAAAGCAAAATTCCGCCTAAAGCCGCATAAGAAAGTATAAATGCAGTTGAAAAAATATGAGATGGAAAAACTGCACAGTGAATCAAAAAACTTATGCAAAGAATTATAAAAAAATCAATATTTACACAAAAGACCATTGTTGCAAAAAGCATTAAAAACGAACAGATTAAGGCTCTAAACAGCGATGGTGAAATTCCTGCAAAAAATACAAAAAAAATAATCCCAAAAAATTTTCCAATCAGCGAAAATTTTTCTCCAAAAAGTTTTTTTGAAAAACCGCTGCTTAAAGCAGAAAAAAAAGATAAATGCATTCCACTCAATGCCAGAATATGCGAAATTCCAGCCGTTCTAAAAAAAACATCAAGTCCATTTTCTAAATATTCCCTTGAACCTGATAAAAGTGATAAAATCAATCCACCAGCGTTTCCCCAGGAATATAAAATTCTCTTGAAAACAATTCTGCAAATTGCCCTGAAATGTTTGATTTTTCCAAAAAAATTCTGTTCATAACCTAAGTACTTTGCTTTTTCTACATAAAAACCGCCAATTTTTTCAGAATATCTCACTTTACAAGAAATATTTTCATCATTTTCAAAAAAAATTGTTCCATCAGAAATTGAATATAATTTGCCAGGATAATTTGCTTCGAGAATTTGGCTTGGAATAAACAGTTTTACAATTCCGCTCGCATTTGATTTGCAGAAATTTTCATTTAAATAAATTCCACAGAATTTTAATTCTAAATCGCATGAATAATATTTCTTTGAAGATAAGATTGTTGGATTTGAATAAATTTTGCCTTCAACAAATGAAATTTTTTCTAATTCAAAAACACTTTTAAAA
>CAZDAY010000100.1:0-1064 GCA_964503435.1 uncultured Treponema sp. | reverse complement strand
TTAAGTTTTGAAAGAGCGTTTCTTGCCGCAGTTGTAACCTCCTCTGGATAATCTAAATAAGTAACATAAAGAAGATAATCAAATGCAGCCTTATCGCCCAAATCTCCTAATGCGTTTATTACGGAAAGAACAACGTTCATATCAACAGCCTGATTTTGTTCAGTACTCTTGTTTAGAAAATCCAAATATTCAGATAAGATTTTATCTGTCTTTGATGTTGCGACAGAAGAAATATCTTTGATGATTTGCGCAAAAACTTCTGCTGAAATATTTTTTAATTCATATTGATTTTTTGCGATTTCAAAATATTTATTAGCAAGTTCAGAAGCACGAGTCCATTTTGTAAGCGAAATCGTGTCTAAAGCAAGTTTTTGTAACTGCAAATCTTCTTGTGAAAATTCACTTTCTGTATTTAAATTTTCCCCTATATAATTTATAGACTGAGAAAGTGCATTTTCCGCAACTTCGCCACGAATTTTTTGAGAAATTTTTGGATTTTTATTAAGTTTCTGAAGAATTGAAATTTTCTTTTCAACCGGAACCGAAGAAAGTATGTGTAAAATTTCATTTTCAGAATAAATTGACAAAGTTCCATAAGATTTTTCTAAAATTTCATCATAATCCTGCCAGACTTCCAAAATATCAGCAATAAAAAGAAGACGAAAAGATGTGCTGTTGCCATAAAATTCAAGTACCTTAATTGCTTCAAGTAAAACAGAATTCATTTCTTTTGCAGTTTGCATATTTTCAGAAACATAATTATTTACTAAGGCGATATTTGCAACTGAAGGATTTTCTTTGAACAAAATCAATATTTTTGTACGAATTTCATCAGAATCAAAATTATTAAAAACAGCAGAAAAAACAGAAGCAAAATTTAAATTTTCATCTTTTTCAGAAAAATTTGCATTAAAAACATTAGTTTGTGAAAGAGCATTTAAACTTTCCAAAACTAAATTTTCCAAATCGCTGTCATTTTCAAGAATTTGTTTAGAACTTAAGCAAAAATTAAGCGAATCATAGGCAAGTTTATAATCGCCAATTAAAGCGGCCTGTTTTACAGC
>CAZDAY010000099.1:1539-6341 GCA_964503435.1 uncultured Treponema sp. | reverse complement strand
CGTTGCATGTGCTGGAGTTTCTTCGGCCACACTTTCAACTGTGTTTCGAGCGGTAAGTTTTGTGCCAAAAGCGTTTGCTGTATAATCTTCGCAACCTAAAAATCCTGCTGCAATCAAAATTAAATCGGCAGGCAAATCTTTTTCGCTTCCAGGAACTTCGCAAAGTTGACGCTTTCCGTCCACAGTTCTAAACTCAACTTTTACAGTTTTTACGCCACAAACTTTTCCCTCTTGAGTATAAACTTCTTTGATTGTAGTTTCAAAAATCCGCGGATCATAACCAAATTTAAAAATTGACTCTTGTGCTCCGTAGTCAGTTTTTAAAACTTTAGGCCACTGAGGCCAAGGATTACTTGCTGCTCTTTCAACTGGAGGTTTTGCCATCATTTCAATTTGAGTAACACTTGCTGCCCCAAGACGAATTACTGTTCCAGTGCAGTCATTTCCAGTATCACCTCCGCCCAAAACAATTACATTCTTGCCTTTTGGATCAAAGAATTTTTTGTCTTCGAGATTTGAAGAAATTAAACTTTTTGTAACTGATTTTAGAAAATCAACTGCAAAGATTACGCCTTGAGCATTTTCTGCACCTTTTGCCGCAAGAGGTCGTGCTTTTTTTGCCCCACAACAAAGTGCAACTGCGTCGTATTCTTCAAGAATTTTTTGTGCTTCAATTCCAGTTTTGCCTTCTTTACCAACATCCGCTCCAAGTACGAATTTTACGCCTTCTGCTTGCATTAAATTTATTCGGCGGTCAATGATTTTTTTATCCAACTTCATATTTGGAATTCCGTACATTAAAAGTCCACCAGGTTTATCTTCGCGTTCAAAAACTGTAACGTTGTGTCCGCGTCGGTTTAATAAATCAGCAACCGCAAGTCCCGCTGGCCCCGAACCAATTACTGCAACTTTTTTATTTGAGCGAGTTTTGGGAATTTGAGGTTTCATATAACCAGACTCAAATGCTTTTTCGATTATAAAAAGTTCATTGTCGTGAACCGTAACTGCTTCTTTTATGTCGCCACCATTTCCACAATTACACGCTTTTTCGCAAAGTGCTGGGCAAACTCTTCCTGTAAATTCTGGAAAACTTGATGTTTTTAAGAGTCGCCACGCTGCCATATCGTATTGTCCTTGATAAAGTGCATCGTTCCATTCTGGAATAAAATTATGAAGTGGACAGCCGGTTACCATTCCAGCCAATCGAATTGCACTTTGACACATAGGAACGCCACAATTCATACAGCGAGCGGCTTGTTTTCTGCGTTCTTCTATGTTTAGTGGAATGTGAAATTCGCTAAAGCCTTTTAAGCGTTCTTCTGGTTTAATTGTAATATTTTCTATTCTATCTGATTCTAAAAATCCTGTAGGTTTACCCATAATTTTCTCCTTTTTATGTTTATGCAAAACTAACAAGAAAATGCACGGAAGCGAGGTTCATCATATTCAAAACATCTGCACAAACGAAGTTCGGAAGCCGTTTTGAATATGGCGGTTCTCGCTAGGAGTGCATTTTCTATTTTTTTCTGTACTACGCTGTAACTTTCTTGAATGCTTCGAGAACAGCCTCGTCGTGCAAAAGTCCGCGCTCTTCAGCCTTAGAAATTTCAAACATCATCTTGTGATAATCATTCGGAACAATTTTCTTAAAATGCGGAAGATAAGAATCAAAATCACGAATAATTTTTTTCGCAAGTTTAGAATCAGTTTCTTTAGCGTGCTTTTCAATTATTGACTTTAAGATGCTCGCATCGTGACTGTCAGTTACTTCGCTCATAGAAACAAGTTGCTTGTTAAGTCGCAAATACAAATCGTGATTCAAATCTAAAACATAAGCGATTCCGCCACTCATTCCAGCGGCAAAATTTCTGCCAGTTCTTCCCAAAATAACCGCAGTTCCGCCAGTCATATATTCAAGTCCGTGATCTCCGCAACCTTCAACCACAACTGTTGCTCCGGAATTTCTAACAGCAAATCTCTCGCCAGCAATTCCGTTAATGTAAGCCTCGCCACTTGTAGCTCCAAAAAGCGCCACATTTCCAATAATGATATTTTCTTCAGCTTTAAAACTTGCATTTTCCGGAGTTTTTACAACAATTTTTCCGCCAGACAAACCTTTTCCCAAATAATCATTTGAATCTCCAGTTAGTCGCATAGTTAAACCTTTTGGAATAAAAGCGCCAAACGACTGTCCGCCACCGCCACTTGCATTTATAACAAAACTATCTTCTTTGAGCGAATTTCCAAATTTTTTCTGGATTTCTGAACCTAAAATTGTGCCAACAGTTCTGTCGGTAGAAGAAACTTTTATATTAAATGTTCCTTTTTTAGATTTCGCTGATTTTTCAAACGCTTTAAGTAAGATTTTTTCATCAACAGTTTTTTCAAGTCCAAAATTATAAACATCTTCTGGAACAAAATGCTGAATTACTTGAGAATTTTCGCTTGAACTTGCTGAACTTGAACCTGAATTTGAATTTGCGAAATTTTCCGCGCGATAACCAATAATCCGCGACATATCAACTAAAGCCGCTCTTTTAAATCCTTGCTTTTCTTTAAGTTTGAGTTTTTCTGTGTGACCAAGCATTTCGTTTACAGTTCTAAAGCCAAGTTGAGCCATATATTCTCGAAGTTCTTGAGCAATAAATTTCATAAAGTTTTCCACATATTCGGGCTTTCCCTTAAAACGCTTTCGCAGTTCTTCGTTTTGAGTTGCAATTCCAAAAGGACAAGTATCCAAATTACAAACTCTCATCATAGCGCAACCCATAGAAATAAGTGGCGCTGTTGCAAATCCAAATTCTTCTGCACCAAGCAAGGCTGCAATAGCAACATCACGTCCACTCATAAGTTTTCCGTCAGTTTCGATTGTAACGCGAGTTCTTAAACCATTTTGAATTAAAGTCTGATGCGTTTCGGCAAGTCCTAATTCCCAAGGAAGTCCTGCGTGGTGAATTGAAGAAATTGGTGCTGCTCCAGTTCCACCGTCGTGACCTGAAATCAAAATAACTTGAGCGCCAGCCTTAGCAACTCCCGCTGCAATAGTTCCAACGCCCGCCTCGCTAACAAGTTTTACAGAAATTCGAGCGTCACGGTTAGCATTTTTTAAGTCATAAATCAACTGAGCCAAATCTTCTATTGAATAAATATCGTGATGTGGTGGAGGAGAAATTAAAGAAACGCCCGGAGTTGCGTATCTAGTTTGTGCAATCCAAGGATAAACTTTTTTGCCCGGAAGATGTCCGCCCTCTCCTGGTTTTGCGCCTTGAGCCATTTTAATTTGAATTTCTTTAGCGCTAAGTAAATATTCTTCCGTAACTCCAAATCGTCCAGAAGCAACTTGTTTAATTGCAGAATTTTCATTCGTTCCAAGCCTGTCAACTTTTTCGCCACCTTCCCCAGAATTACTTTTTCCGTGAAGATGATTCATTGCAAGTGCCATACATTTATGTGCTTCTTCTGAAATTGAACCGTAACTCATAGCACCAGTTTTAAATCGCTTTACAATTTCTGAAACTGGCTCAACTTCTTCGAGTGGAATTGCCTTAGTTTCATCAAAATCAAAATCAAGCATTGCACGCAAAGTATGAGGATGAGAATTGTCATCAACCAAAGCCGTATATTCCTTAAAACGATTATAGTCGCCGTTTCGAGTGGATTCTTGCAAAGCAATAATTGTTTCCGGAGAATAAAGATGATCTTCTGCCGTAGGTCCGCGACGCATTTTGTGATTTCCAACTGAATCTAAATGTTGATTTACAGTAAGCCCGAGCGGATCAAAAGCTCGATTGTGATAAAAATTTACATCTTCTTCAATTTCTTTAAGCGTAATTCCGCCCACGCGACTAACAGTGTTTGTAAAATATTTGTCAATTACTTCTTTATCAATTCCAACTGCTTCAAAAATTTGTGCTGACTGATAAGACTGAATTGTAGAAATTCCCATTTTCGCTGCAATTTTTACGATTCCCAAAATAATCGCTTTGTTATAATCGTCAATCGCTGTGTGATAATCTTTGTCTAAAAGTTTTTGGTCAATCAGTTCAGCAATACATTCGTGTGCTAAATACGGATTTATTGCCCGCGCTCCGTAAGCTAAAAGCATGGCCGCTTGGTGAACATCTCGCATTTCTGCAGTTTCCAAAATGATTGAAATTGCCGTTCGCTTTTTTGTGCGAATTAAATATTGTTCAACGGCACTTGTTGCTAAAAGAGAAGGAATTGCCACGTGATTTTCGTCAACTCCACGGTCAGACAAAACAATAATATTTGAACCTGAGTGATACGCTCTGTCTACAGAAACAAAAAGTTCATTCAAAGCATTTTCTAGCGAAGTGTTCTTATAATATAGAAGAGAAACTGTTTCGCATTTTAAACCCGGATTATTTAGGGCTTTAATTTTCATCATATCAACGCCGGTTAAAATTGGATTTGAGATTTCCAAAACTTTGCAACTTTTACTTTCTGGCTGAAGCATATTTCCGTCAGAACCTACATAAACTGTTGTGTCTGTAATGATTTTTTCTCGAAGTGAATCGATTGGCGGATTTGTAACTTGAGCGAACAACTGCTTAAAGTAAGAAAAAAGTGGCGGATGCTTTTCTGACATAACCGCAAGTGGCGTGTCAATTCCCATAGAAGCGATTGGTTCAGTTCCATTTTTTGCCATTGGTAAAATCATTTCGTTTACATCTTCGTAGTTCCAACCAAATGCTCTGTATTGAGTGTCGCGTTCTTCTTGCGTGTAAACTGGAATTTTTTTATTTGGAATTGGCAGATTTTTGAGCTTTAAAAGATTTTGG
>CAZDAY010000099.1:0-1529 GCA_964503435.1 uncultured Treponema sp. | reverse complement strand
GGATAAAGTTGTGAATATTGCTTTTTACATTCTTCATCAGAAATAAGACGTTTTTGTTTTGTGTCAACAAGTAAAATTTTTCCAGGTTGAAGTCGTGATTTTAAGACAATATTTTCTTCAGGAATATCCAAAACTCCAACTTCCGATGACAAAATCAACATTCCGTCTTTTGTAATATAATATCGGCTAGGGCGAAGTCCGTTTCTGTCAAGCGTGGCTCCTAAAATATCACCATCGCTAAATAAAATTGCCGCAGGTCCGTCCCAACTTTCCATCATTGTAGCCCAGTAATGATAAAAATCTTTTTTTTCTTGCGGCATTGAATCATCATTTTTCCAAGGTTCTGGAATACAAACCATAACTGCAAGTGGAAGCGGCATTCCGTTCATTACCAAAAATTCAAGCGTGTTATCAAGCATAGCTGAATCTGAACCTGAAACATCTACAGCAGGCAAAACTTTTCTGATTTCTTGGGAAGAAAACTTTGGTGAAATAAGCGTTTCTTCGCGTGCCAACATTCTGTCAACATTTCCGCGTATAGTGTTAATTTCGCCGTTGTGAGCAATAAATCTGTTTGGATGAGCTCTCTGCCAACTCGGTTGTGTGTTTGTAGAAAAGCGTGAATGTACGATTGCTAACGCTGAAACATAATCTGGAGATTGCAAATCAGAATAAAAAGTGCGCAGTTGATTTACTAAAAACATTCCTTTGTAAACAATTGTTCTGCTTGAAAGTGAAGCAACATAAGTTTTAAACTGAGTTTGTTCAAATTGACGGCGCAAAACATAAAGTTTTCTGTCAAAATCGATTCCTTTTTTACAATCTTGTGGCTTTTCTATAAAACATTGCATTATAACTGGCATACAATCGCGAGCTTTTTTGCCCAAAACATCAGCGTTTACTGGAACTTTTCGCCAAGCTAAAAATTTTAGACCTTCCTTGCTTGAAAGAAATTCAATCATTTTCATTGCTTGAGCACGTAAAAAATCATCATTAGGAAAAAAGAACATTCCAATTCCGTATTCCCGCTCATTTCCAAGCGTAATTCCTTCTTTAGCGGCCACTTTCTTAAAAAATTCGTGGGAAATTTGAAGTAAAATTCCAACTCCGTCGCCTGTTTCGCCAGTTGCATCTTTTCCAGCACGATGTTCCAACTTTTCTACAATGGAAAGTGCACTGTCAACAATTTGCCTTGAAGCATGACCGTCAATATTTACTACTGCCCCAATTCCGCAGTTGTCATGCTCAAAAGATTTTTCGTACAAAGTTTTTTGATTTTTCTGATTTTCCAGACTTTCTTGCTTTACTTTCTGTTTCATGCCAAACCCCTTACTTGTTCGTCAAATTAGAATTGAATTTTTAAACCACAATTTTTGTTTGCAAAATCGCAAATTAAACAAAAAAAAAGACGCTTGGCTAAAAGAACAACCGCTTAAAAACAGTTATTCTGCTAACCAAACGTCTTCGCTTGTAAAAACGAGTATAGAATTTTGATTTTTTTTATTCAATACTTTGTTGACACTTTTTTT
>CAZDAY010000098.1:0-6419 GCA_964503435.1 uncultured Treponema sp. | reverse complement strand
ATAAGATTTTGTTTGTTTTTAAATATTTTAGATTTTGAAGAAGTGAATGTCTAAAAAGAATAAAAACAGGTTGTTTCGTAATCTATACGCAACATATAGTGTAGATACTGAAACAAGTTCGGCATGACGATTCGGGAAATTGTCGTTTTCCCTGTTTCATAAATACAATAAGAAACAAAACTGTAATCCGCTTTTATTTTTTTTGCCGCAAGATATGTGTAGGATTTAGAAAGGCTTGAACTATTTGAATATTATATGCTTTTTAGTTAAACTAGTGTGATTATCGCAAAATTGATTATTGAAGATTTAGAATTTTGAAAGGGGAATTTTATGATTTTTTCACCAATAGAAATTGAAGAAACAGTAAATATGTTTATGCGCCAAAAGCTAGACATCCGTTGCGTAACAATGGGAATTTCTTTGCTTGATTGTGCCGATTCTGATATAAAACGTTCTTGCAGCAAAATCTATGATAAAATTATGAAAAAAGCAGGAAATCTTGTAAAAGTTGGTCAGGATATTGAAAAAGAATTTGGTGTTCCTATTATCAACAAAAGAATTTCTGTTAGCCCTATTGCCTTAGTGGCTGGCGCTAGTGGAGCAAAATCTTATGTGGATTATTGTAAAACTCTTGATAAATGTGCAAAAGAACTCGGCGTAAATTTTATTGGTGGATTTAGTGCCTTAGTTCAAAAAGGAATAACTCCGTCGGATAGAATTTTAATTGATTCAATTCCCGAAGCTCTTTCTTCTACTGATTATGTTTGTTCAAGCGTAAATGTTGGTACTACAAAAAATGGCATCAATATGGACGCTGTTAAACTTATGGGCGAAATAATTTGTAAAACAGCAGAAGCTTCTAAAAATAACGAAGTAAATGCTTGTGCAAAATTAGTTGTGTTCTGCAATGCTCCAGAAGATAATCCTTTTATGGCAGGTGCGTTTCATGGTCCTGGCGAAGGTGATTGTGTAATAAATGTTGGCGTTTCTGGTCCTGGCGTAATTCTGGCTGCGGCAAAGGAATATAAGGGTCAGCCAATAAATGTTCTTGCGGATGGAATAAAAAAGATGGCATTTAAAATTACTCGCATGGGACAACTTGTAGGAACAGAAGCGGCAAAAAGACTTGGTGTTCAGTTTGGAATTTTGGATTTGTCTTTAGCGCCAACGCCAGCTGTTGGAGATTCAGTTGCACGAATTCTTGAAGAATTTGGAATTGAAGCTTGTGGAGCACCGGGAACAACTGCAGCTTTGGCAATGCTTACTGATATGGTAAAAAAAGGCGGCGTTATGGCTTCAACAAATGTTGGTGGTTTAAGCGGAGCGTTTATTCCAGTTTCAGAAGATGAAGGAATGATAAATGCTGTACAACAAGGTTCAATTTGTCTTGAAAAACTTGAAGCAATGACAACAGTTTGTTCAGTTGGGCTTGATATGATTGCAATTCCTGGCGACACTCCGTCAACAACCGTAAGCGGAATTATGGCAGATGAATTTGCTATTGGAATGGTAAACAATAAAACAACTGCTGTTCGTTTAATTCCTGTTCCTGGGAAAAAGGCTGGCGAATGGGTTGAATTTGGCGGTTTACTTGGTGGCTGTCCAATCATAAACGTAAGTAAATTTGGCTGTGCTGATTTTATAAATCGTGGCGGAAGAATTCCTGCTCCAATCCACAGTTTCAGAAATTAAAATTTTATAAATTAAAAACGGTAGTAAAAAATGATTCAAGTTTTAGAAGGAACAACAAAATTTCCTCTGCAAAAAATTGGTCAAATGGCAGGAATTTGCTGGAATTCTCCAGTTGATGACAAAGAAAAAAATATAAAGCGGGCAAAAGATTGTATTATCAGCGGACATCACAGAGTTTTAGAATATGTTGATATTGAACTTTGTATCAGCAAGGTTTCTGCAAGAATGATTCGTGAATGGTACACTCATATTGGCGGTTCGCCCACAAGACTTCAAGAAAGCACGCGTTATGTAAATTGTGAAGAATTTGAATATGTTGTTCCGCCAGAAATTCAAAAATCAATAGAGGCAAAGGTTGCTTACGACGAAATTATGAAATCAATTCAGATGTCATATAAAAAACTAACTGAATTAGCTGTTCCCAGAGAAGATGTAGCAATGATTTTACCTTTGGGAATGTATACAAAAATTGTTGATAAAAGAAATTTGCGCAATTTAATTGAAATGTGTCACCAAAGATTGTGTTCAAGAGCGTATTGGGAATACAGAGAAGTGATGAATGAAATTAAACAAAAACTTTCTGCTTATTCAGAAGAATGGAAATGGATTTGTGATAAATTTTTTGTTCCAAAATGTGATGTTAGCGGTTTTTGTACAGAAAAAAAATCTTGTGGCAGAAGACAAAAAAAAGAAATTGAATTATAAAACAGAAAAATTATGATAAGCACAAAAATTGTTCGGGCAGAGCAACACAAAGAATTTTTTTATATGGCAGAAGATTTTTTAAAGCCAAAAGAAAAATATTTTTGTGCCTTAATGGAGCGAATTCAAAATGGAGAAGATTCAGTTTTTGTAATTGTCCAGAAATTTTTACCGTCTTACAGAAGAAAAGTTGTAGGCGTTTTTTCTTATACAAAGGGAAAATCTTTTACTGCTTACATTCCTGTTTATACAAGAAGAATTTGTTCTTTGTTAATAAAATTTATAAAAGAAAATGAAATTTTTTGTCTTGTTGGGCAGAAACTTGATGTGGAAATGCTCGAAAAACTTATAAAAAAAGCAAAAAATTCTTTTCCAGCAGAAGAACGTCCAATGTTTCTTATGGAATATTGTGAAGAAAATAATGATTTTTTTAATTCTGATGATTCTTGTCAACAAAAACTTGAAACTTCCTTAGAAAATAATTTGCAAATAAAACAATGTTCTTTTGAAGATGCAGAAATTTTATTTCCTTTGCACGTGTCTTATTGTGAAAAAGAAGTTATACCTTACTGGAAAAAAATAAATCTTAGTGCAGAAAGACTTTCCTTAGAGCACAATTTAAAAAGTCGCTATGTTCTTGGCATTTTTGACCGTTTGCACAAAAAAATTTTATCTAAGGCACAAACTAATGCAGAAACTTTAAAAACTGTTCAAATTGGCGGTGTGTTTACTTTGGAAACGCATAGAAAAAAAGGCTTTGCTGGAACTTTGGTAAAAAATATTGCCTGTAAATTTAAAAATGAAGGAAAATCTGTTGTTTTGTTTGTAAGGCAAAATAATTTTACTGCAGTTAATGCTTATAAAAAAGTTGGATTTAAATATTTTGGTGAATATAAAATGGATTATTATCTTTAGGTTTTCCGCTTAAAAAAACTGGCGGCAGTTGATATTTTCTTTTCGCTGTTTGATTTTTTGGCGAAAAAAATATATTAGTCGGGCTGTAGGGGCGTACCGTTAGGTACGTTCTTGCGACAGCAAGAATGGAGGTCGCGGAGCGAACGGAACCCCGCAAGACCTTTACTTAGAAAATTTTCTCCAAAATAAAAAAAATTATCTTTTCATAATTGCATCTATTGATTCAATGCAAGCATTTCTTAAACCATTTTTTTCCAGCGAACTAACGCCACAAATTGTAGAACCACCAGGCGAACAAACGTTATCTTTGAGCACAGACGGACTAATCCCTGTTTTTAACTGAAGTTTTGAAGAACCTAAAATTGTTTGCGACACAAGTTTATAAGCTGTTTGGCGAGGAATTCCATACTTAACGGCAGCATCGGCATAAGATTCAATAATCATATCAACAAAAGCTGGCCCACAGCCACTAATTGCGCCTCCGATTTCCATAAGATTGTCTGGAAGTTCTTCTACGAGCCCAAGACTTCCAAAGAGTTCCATAAGTTCTTTGCGTTCAGTTTTTTCCAGCGAATTTGATTGTTCGAACAGGAAAACGCCTTCATTAACCATTGCTGGTGTGTTTGGCATTACAAATTGAATTTTGAGCGATTCAAATTCCAGCGGCATAATGCTTTGCATAACTTGTTTATATTTATTAAAATTCCAGCCTAGTGCGATTGAAATTAAAGTTTTTCCATAAAGGCAGTCGTATAATTGTTTTAGAACACTTTCTACTTGCTGAGGTTTGCAAGCCATTATGATTGTGTCACATTCAACTACAAGTTTTTTTACACTTTCGCAGGGATTGAATTGAAGTTTTTCTGCGTTTTTCTTTAGTTTTTCTTGATTTGGAGCAAAGGCGTACATTTTATTGGCTGCAATTTTTCCAGATTTCGCAAATCCTAAGCACAATGCTTGAGCCATGTTTCCCATTCCAATAAATCCTAATTTTTCCATTTTAAATTCTCCTGTAAAAAGTGTATTAGAAAGGTGATAAAATTTATGCTAAGAAAACTGTTCCAACTGATTTTCCGTTGCTTAAATTTTCGAGTATATTTTCTTTTGAACCGTTTGCAAGAAGAACTGGAATTCCGTAAACTGTGGTTTTTTCTGCGGCTTGAATTTTTGTTTCAATTCCACCAGTTCCAAATGCGTTTGTTGTACCGATTGTAATTTCTTTGCGTAAAGCGGAAATGTCTTTTACTTCTTGAATGAATTTTGCGTCTGGATTTGTTTTTGGATTGTCTGTGAAAATTCCGTCAATGTCGCTGAACAAAATTAAAAGATCTGCACTCCAAAGAATTGCTGCGAGTGCGCTTAAATTGTCGTTGTCGCCTATGGAAAATTCTTCTGTAGAAACGGAATCATTTTCGTTAATGATTGGAATTACACCTTCATCGGCAAGTGTAAACAGTGTGTTTCTGATGTTTAAAGAACTAAAATCATTTTCAAAATCTTCTTTTGTTAACAAAATTTGTCCAATGTGAAGATTGTATTCTGCAAAGGCTTTTCTCCATTGTGCAATAAGTTCAACTTGACCAATAGCGCAAAGTGCTTGCCTGAAGTGTTTGTCTTTTTTTCGTGCCCATTCTTTTATTGTGGAAACGCCACTTACCTGTGCTCCGGAACTTACAACAACAATTTGCTTTCCTTGTTCTGTTAAGGTTTTACATTGTCGAGCAAAGTTTTTCATAAAGTCTGTGTTTTGCGTTCCATCTTCTTTTGCAAGTGTATTGCTTCCGATTTTTATTACGATTTTTCGTGAATTTTGTATTATTTCTTGAATTGTCATTTTTTAGCGGATTTGTCCGTCTCCATCTATTAAAAATTTTGTTGTGGTTAAAGCGCTTACTCCCATTGGACCGCGGGCATGAAGTTTTTGTGTGCTAATTCCAAGTTCTGCACCAAAACCAAATTCTCCGCCGTCAGTAAAACGTGTTGATGCATTTACATAAACGCAGGCTGCATCAATTTGATTCTGGAAAATTCTCGCATTATTTCTGTTGTTTGTGATGATTGATTCGCTGTGTTTTGTGTTGTGCGAATTTATAAACTCAACTGCTTCTTGAATTGAATCTACTGTTTTTATGGCACAAGTTAAATCAAGGAATTCAAAACCAAAATCACTTTCTTGTGCTAAGAAAAAATTTTTTGATTTTAGTTCATCTTCGCTGAATTCTAAACACATTGATTTGTAAGAAATGTCATCTAAATAAAATTTTACTTTTTTATCTGAAGAATTAAAAGTTTTGTCTAAAAGATTCAAGAATTCTTTTTGAACTTTTTTATGAACAACAATACATTCGATTGCATTGCAGGCTCCGGGACGCTGCGTTTTTGCATTAAAGGCAATTTTTGCTGCCATATCCAAATCTGCATCTTCATCAACATAAAGATGACAAACTCCAGCGCCAGTTTGAATTACAGGAACTTTTGCATTTTCTACAACAAGATTTATTAGTTTTGCAGAACCGCGCGGAAGAACAACATCTATTTTTCCGGTTGCTGCTAAAATTTCGTTTACTTCGGAATGAGAACCTTCTGTACACAAATAAATTGCATTTTTTACACCATCTTCTCCAGCAAGTTCTAATCCTTCAACGATTGCAGAATATAAGGCTTTGTTTGATTCTAAAGCATTTGATGAACCACGTAGCAAAATAGAATTTCCGCTTTTGTAAGCAAGTGTAAAAGCGTCAACTGTAACATTCGGGCGACTTTCATAAATAATTGATACAAGTCCCAAAGGAACTCTTACTTGCCGAATTTCAAGTCCAGTTTGTGTTTTCCAGCCAGAAATTTCTTCGCCAACAGGATCTTTTTGCTGAATTACAGTTTTTATTCCGTCTAAAATGGATTTGAATTTTTTTTCATCAAGGGCAAGTCTTTCAACTAAGGCTTCGCTCATTCCATTTTTTCTTGCTGAAATAACATCTTTTTCGTTTGCGCTTAAGATTTTTTCTTTATTTTTTAAAATTGATTGAGAAACACATTCAAGTGCATAATTTTTTTGTTTTGCATTGTGAAGCGCTAAAATTTGTGCAGCATTTCGTAAATCAGAAGTAATT
>CAZDAY010000097.1:0-6439 GCA_964503435.1 uncultured Treponema sp. | reverse complement strand
ATTATTAACTTAATATAAGGAATTATTATATGAAAAAAATTATCTTTTGCGATATTCCCATGAAAAAAAACATGAGTCCTATGGTTTATGCTGGTACAGGTAACACAAATTGCAATTATTCAAAACCTATAAATTTTGCTATCAATGCAGTTTTAGCAGAAAATCTTAAAAGTGATGACAATATTAAAGTTATTCTTCTTCGAACCTTAGATAAAGATGGCAGCAGTGTAAAGAATTCTAGTCTGTTTATGCAGGAGTTGGATGGAATAAATTCAGAAATTGGAGCGAAAATTTCTTATGAAACTTTAGATTTAGAATTTAAAGAAACTAAGGAGCTTCATGAAAAACGATTGCAGGATATGCTTGATAAAATTGAAGAAAATACAGAAATTTATGCAGATATAACTTATGGTCCAAAACCTTTACCTATGATTTTAATGTGTGTTATTTCTTTTGCTGAAAAATTTCTTAATTGCGATGTAAAGAGTGTGATATACGGAAAGGTAAATTTTGATGAAAATAACAAACCTTCAAATCCGGAATTGTATGATGTAACATCATTGTATTATTTAAATAATCTTACAAATTCTATGGTTGCTGATAATGGTCAAGACGCTAGACAAAATTTAAAAGAATTTTTATCTTTGTAAGGCAGAACTGCATGATTGATAGTGAAGTAAAACTGAAAAAAGAAGAAGAAATTTTGACAATTTTCTTTAAGATTTATGCAATAACAGATGAAAATTCTCTTGAATATAAGAAACTCCTTCAAAAAATTTCTGTGCCTATTTGGGATTGGACTTTAATGTGTTTTTTAGAAGATGATGTTCGTAAAGCAGGGCTTGAAATATTTCATTGCATAAAAAGAACTATCAAAAATTATAAAGAACAAAATGATTCATCTTATATAGCATATTTATATTTTTGCTTAGATAATGAAATCCGACATAAAAAAGAAAAGTCTGAACTCAAGAAATTCAGAATGTGCACAAAGAATGAATATAGCAGAGCAGTTGAACTTGTTAAAGAATCCGAGCGAATTGGTAAAAATCCATATAATGAAAATGTACAAAACTGGCTTTCTAAACAATCAGGTTTGTCTTTAAAAGATGTAAAAGATTTGATTTTTAAATATTACCAATCGCAAATTATTGAAGAGCAGATAAAGGAGAATGAAGAAGGAGATAAAACTTCAATTTTTGAAACGGATTTTGTTCATAATAATTATTTAAATCCTGAAGAAACTGTCTTGAAAACAGAATATGTTCTTGAAGATTTAAAAATAATCGAACATGTTTTTAATGAATGTCAGGAAAGGCAAAAAGTGTATCTTTCATCATTTATTACACTAAAACTTCTTCAGGTTTTAGAAAAATCTTTTTTAATTTCACAAATAGTTGAATTATTACAGAATAGAACTTTTCTTGATAGTGCATTATTGAAGAACTTTATTTATAATCAAGATATGCCAAGTCAAAGTGCAGTGGCTGCAAAATATAAAAAAGATGAAGGCTATATAAGTAATAGAATTTCAGAATTTTTTGAAAAAGTGAAAAGAGAAATATCAAGTTAATAAAAAATTATAACTAAGTATTATTAAAAATGGCCACACGGAGGATTTTATGGCAACAATAAAAATGCATGATAGAATTCAGAAACTTATTGAATTACTTGGAAATGGATTATACGAAAAAGATACTGCAATTAGGCTTGGTTTGCTTACTGCTTTAGCCGGTGAAAGTATGTTTATGCTTGGAGCACCTGGTTGTGCAAAAAGTATGATTGCTCGCAGAATAAAAGAAGCCTTTGATGCTGAAGGTAATGAAAAAATAAAATATTTTGAAACTTTGCTAAATCAGTTTACAAGTCCAGAAGAGGTGTTTGGAAATATTTCATTAAAAGCGTTAAATGGTGAACTTGAAGATGAAAATGGCAATAAAAAAGAAGAATATCGGCGTATAACTGACGGAATGTTGCCAGAAGCCGATGTTGCATTTCTTGATGAAATTTGGAAAGCAAGTCCTGCAATTTTGAATACATTGCTTACGATTGTAAATGAACGAAAATTTCATAATGGAAGCAAAGTTATGAATGTTCCGCTAAAAGCGCTTTTTGCAGCGTCAAATGAACTTCCGGCAAAAAATAAGGGGCTTGAAGCATTGTATGACCGTTTTATTTTTAGATTGCCAGTTGATTTTATTCAAAATGAGGAAGATTTCTTTGAAATGATTTCTCAGCCAAACAAAGATAATTTTTCAATTTCAGATGATGATAAAAAGTTGCTTATTACAAATAAAGAACTAAAAGAATGGGCAGAAGAAATTGATAAAATAAATTTATCAGAGGTTTCAAAAAATATAATTTCTGCTATTCGAAAAGAAATGCTTGTTCAAAATGAAAAAATGACAGACGAAGATATAAAAAACGGAGAACTTTTTGATGTGGGCGATCGTCGCTGGAAAAAAATAGCACATATTCTTAAAACATCCGCTTTTTTAAATGATAGAAGTGAAGTTGATTTAATGGATTGTTCTCTTATTGAAAATTGTATTTGGGGAACAAAAAAACAACAGCAACTGGCAAAAACGATTGTTGAAAAATGTTTAAAAGAAAATGGTATTTCATCCGATTCGTATATAGAAGACATTGAAGATGAAATCAAAGATTTTGAAAATAAAATTAATGATGAATGGTTTGAATTAAAAAAAGAAGCAAAAACAGACAAAATTGTTATGGTTGATAACCAAGATTGCTATGAATGTACAAGAGATGGAACTAAAGAAATTTGGTATGTAAGTGTAAATCAAGGAAAACATAGTAGTTATGGGGGGGGCTACCATGATGTATATGATTCAAATAAATCTCTGAAAACATATAGTAGGAGTTTTAGTAGAGATGGAGATAAAATTCACTGTTATTGGGATTTTACTGTAAACAAAAATCCTGGAAAAACCTACCGAACAGCAAAAAAGTTTTCACCCGTGGCACAGAACACATTGCAAAAAAAATTCACCAAAGAAAATTACAAACCTATTGAGCAAGCTATTGAAAAGGAAATTGCAAATTTAAAAGAACAAAAAGAAAGAGATGAAATTCCTTTTAAAGCAAATCTGTTTGCAGACCAAAGTTATAATACAAGTATCACTTCGAAAATTGATGATTCAATAAAGGCTCTTGAAGATGCAAAAGTTCAGTTGGATAAACAGCAAAATCGCTATTATAATTTTGAACTTGAGCCAGAATTACAAATTGGTGATGTAATTCTAAAAGATGGAAGCATTTTCAGTTCAGAAGAAATAGAAAATCTTTCAGATGAGCAAAAAAGTAATGTAATTGGTGTAGTTTGTATTACAGACGAAAGAGATTATGTTATTGGCATAAATCAATATTCAAGAACATGGGATAAAGTAAGAGATTGTTGCTCTGAATATGGCAAAACTCTTCCTGAAGAATATAGCAAAAGATGGCTTGTTCCTAAAATCGAACTACTTTCTATGATTTATGAAAATATAGAAATTATAAATAAATCTTTGGCGGCAGTTGACGCTCAAGTTTTAGAACCTAGAGAATACTGGTCTTATTCAGAAACAGATGATAAGTCAGGGGCAAAATATTTTTTGTTTGCAGAAGAAGGTGGTCATGATGACCATACAACAAAAGATCACGATTATGCAGTTCGTGTAATTAGAGAATGGCAAGAATTTTAGATAAACTATGGAAAATCACTTAGAAAAACAAGATATTTTTTCTGTTTTGCAATTAAAGTTTCCTAATGGTGTATCAGATGTTACTAAGCTTTCTGAAGAACAGAAGGCTTGGCTTCAGATTGCATTTCAATCAATTACAAAAATAAAAAATGTGCAGATAATTTTAAAATTACATAAAATACACAAACGCTTAATTCATGCAGAAGAAGATATATCAGACAAGGAACTTCAAGAAATGGCTTCATATATTTTCAATAATATAGAAGAAATTAGAAGATGTACTAATAAACAGGATTTTTAGTATGAAAAACCAAGATAAAAACCAGGGTAAAAAATCTCGTATATATTGCCGCAAAGCACTAAAGCCAATACAAGAATTAAAAGAAAAATATCCAAATGGAATTTGCTTAGAAAAATTAACAGATGAAAATATCGCTTTGATTCAGACAAGAATTCAGCAATTTAGAGAATGTGTTAAAAAAATAAAATTTCCATGTAAACCTTTATGGTGGGAATCTATGCGATTAATGCGTAATAAATTTGCACATCAAGAAGATGATTTGTCACAAAAGGAGTTAAAATCGTTAGTTTCAGTAATATCAAAAAATATCTCAAAAATTGAAGAGGACTTAAAGCAAAATATAAAACGTTATAGGCCAGAATCTAAGGAAAAGCGAAAACTTGAAGATTTTGCATCTAATGAATTAGGTTCGTCTGAAGATAAAAAGCAACTTGTTGATGCAATTGAAGATTATATAAATCCAAGTGCTCCGGAAGATATAAAAATTGAATTTCCAGAAAACAAATATTCTGTTTTTTTAAAAAACATTCTTGATGAAATTTTGAATAAGGAAAATTTTAAAACTTATATTCTAAATCATGAAGGAATGTCAGAAAATATTCAAACAGATATTATTGAATGGCTGGAAAAAACAAATTCAACTCTTAAAAAAGAAGATCCGTTTAAGGATGAAGCGATTTTTATAGAACAACAGAAAAAACTTAGTGCTGAAGAAATGGCTTTGGATTTGGCAAATGAAAAATCTAAAATTGAATATCATTATAAAAGACTTCCAAGTGTAAGCAGTTCTAAAAGGTCAGACGAAATAGAGCAAAGTAACATTAGTTTTGACTTTTATCATAAAGCATATAATTCTGAAAAACTTATAGAAAAAAAACTGGATGAAAATGGAAATGAAAGTGAAATTATAAAATGGAAATCATCAGAAAAACTTGAAATTCTTAAGCGTAACTTTATATCAGATTTGGAAAAAAATTTAATTACAAGAAAAAATAATTGGGAACTTAAAAAAATTGAAGAAATGAGAAAAGATTTTTTAACTTCTCTTTGTTCAAAAATAAACAAGTTCATAAAAATTGAAAAACTTTTATCGCCATTTATTAAAAACTTTGGAAGATTATGGGATTTGAGTGAAGGTACGTTTGAAACAAGTGGATTTGAAATTCTTGAAACATTTGCCAGTCTTCTGGAAAAAGATGAATCTCTGCAAGAATTTGCAATGTTGCTTGGAAAACAAAATCGTGCACAGTCTTCATTTGAAAAGGAATTAAGAGATAAGGTTGTAATAAAATCAAATTGGCAGCCTAAAAATGCGTATCGCGGAGAAATAGATGGACTTAAGTATTCAAATGATATACCTGCTGTTCTTCCAGGTGAACTTGCACTGATGGGGAATCAACGTTTAAATAAATTATTCCAACTGAAATTTGCACAAAAACAACTTTTATCTTATAACTATAGACTTGAAAATGGAGAAAATATTGAAGAAAAGGAACAAGAAGAAGTAGATGTAGAAAAGAAAGAACAAAAAGGTCCAATTATTATTTGCGTAGATACAAGTGGTTCAATGAATGGCACTCCAGAAAATATTGCAAAAACTATAACTTTTGCATTGTCAAAAATTGCTATTGAAGAAGAGCGTAAATGTTATTTAATTTCTTTTTCTACAGGAATTGAAACCTTAGATTTGAGTGATTTTTCTGATAATCCAATTAATAACTTAGTTCAATTTTTAAGAATGTCATTCAATGGAGGCACAGATGCAGTTCCTGCGTTAAATCATGCTCTTAAAATGCTTTCAAAAAATGAATGGAAAAATGCAGACGTATTGATGATATCAGATTTTGTAATGCAGACATTGGATAAAAACTTGATAGCCAAAATTGATTTGGAAAAAGAAAAAAACACAGCGTTCTACAGTTTGGTGATTGGCAATTCAGGAAATACAGAAACAATGGCATGTTTTAATCATAATTGGTTTTATAATATGAATGATTCCAAATCAAATAGGCATTTAGTAGAACAATTACATAAAGTCAGAATTCGTGAATCAAAATAAATTCATAAAATATTTTTACACCGACATTCTATGTCGTTTTTGTGGAGTATAATAAAGCAATCGAAAATAAATTTTTTAAGAAATGTATTGTTTATGCGGAAGAGTTTTATAATACAAGTAAAAAGATTTAACGGAAACTACAAAAATAGTTAATGCCTGTAATTTAGTATTTGATTTATTTGGAACGAAGGATGAATAAAACTATGACATGGATAATTGAAAACGAAGCATTTGCAGATGGTGATATTTTACTCCCAGCATTAGAAGAACTCAAAAAGAATGTAATTCTCTGGGATGATAAATTCTGGAATACGGAAGAATATAAATCGTTTCCAGAGGATTGGATTTTTCATGGTAGTTTTGGAAATGTTG
>CAZDAY010000096.1:0-6496 GCA_964503435.1 uncultured Treponema sp. | reverse complement strand
CTTTTATAATCCTCGAATATTTTTTAGTTCTTGTAATAAATCAAAGTCAAAATAAAATTATAAATCTGCTCGCCATGCTTTTTCAAATTCTTCCGTTTTTATACATTTTTTCAGAAATTAAACTTTTTGCAGATCCAAATAAAATAAATTTCTTTTCAAACACAAATTTCTTAAAAACGCTTGAACTTTCATTGCTTCTCTACCCGATTTTTATTCAATGGCAAAGATTTATTTTACTTTTTCACATAATCGACAACGAAAATCAAAAATCACTTAAAAAAAATATAATTGCAAGTCTGTGTTCAATTCTGATTTTAGAAATTTCTATTTTTGCAGTTTACATTTTGTTTGCAGCAATTTTTAAGCCGAAGATTGAAAATTTACAAATTTATAAACCGAAAACGCTTGTTCAAAAAACTTTAAATTCTCAGGATTTTGAAAATCCAGAAAATACATTCAGTTTTAAATATGATGAAAATTCAAATTTTGGTTTAAGCACAAAAAATTTAATTTTGGCGAGTAGAAAAAATGTTTTGCGTTATGAAATCCAAATTAAAGCTAAAAAGGTAAATCCAATTTTAGACTGCAATTTTCCTTACAATTTAAATGATGATTATACTTGCCAAATTATTCTTGCAGATTATCCTCTTGATGAACTTAGAGTCAATTTTATGACTGAAAATAATCAGAATTTAGAAATTTACATTTCGTCTTATGTTCAAACAGATGATTTTACAGTTTTAAAAGAAACTTATTTTTTAGAAACAGAAGGTAATTTAGTTGAATAAAACTTGGTTTCACATTGATTTAGATGCATTTTTTGCCTCAGTTGAACAAAGAAATCACCCTGAATACAAGGGGAAACCAGTTGTTGTGGGAGGTCTTCCAGGAGACAGGCGTGCGGTAGTTTCAACGGCATCTTACGAAGCAAGAAAATATGGAATTCATTCAGCAATGCCTTTAGCAAATGCAGTAAAACTTTGTCCAAATGCAATTTATATTCGGGGAAATTACAAAGTTTACGGTGAAGTTTCTAAGCAGATTATGCAAATTTTTAATTCTTACTCACCAACAGTAATTCAAATTTCGATTGACGAAGCATTTATAGATATGACTGGAACAGAAAAACTTTTTGGGAAGGCAGAAGATGCTGCGTTAAAAATCAAAAATGAAATAAAGGAAAAATTAAATTTAACTGTTTCTATTGGAATTTCTTCGAGTATGTATTGTGCAAAAATCGCTTCTGGATTAAAAAAACCTGACGCTCTAACAATAGTTCCAGACGGCGAAGAAGAAAAATTTATGTTAAGCCTTCCAATCGGAAAACTTTGGGGCGTAGGAAATAAAACTCAAGAACATTTAAAATCTTGCGGACTTTTTACAAATCTTGATATTTACAAACAGCCATTAAATTTTTTAATTACAGTTTTTGGTGAAAGCACAGGAAAGTTTCTTTATAATTCAGTTCGTGGCAACAAAGATATGATTTTTGGTAAGGAAGCGAAAAATCATTCAATCAGCGTGGAAAGAACTTTTGAATATGATTTGGCTGAACATTATATAATTGAAACGGCACTTATGGAACTTTCGCAAATTTTGATACGCCGACTTTATTCAGAAAATTTTAGAAGTCGGACAGTTGCCGTAAAAATACGTTATGAAAATTTTTCAACAGTTTCAGTTCAAGAAACTTCGGATTTACCAGTTATGAATGCAGATGATCTTTTTGAACGAAGCAAAAAACTTTTTTTCAAAAAATATTCGGACGGTAAAGGAATAAGACTTTTAGGAATTTCGCTGGAAAATTTGGAAAATAAAAATCTGCCTTTTCAAACTGAACTTTTCGGTTCAAAAAATCAAAAAAAAGCACAACTTGAAAAAGCAATATTTGAATTAGAAAGAAAAAATCCTTCTGTAAAAATAAAAAAAGCCAGACTTATTGAAGAGGAGCAAAATATCCACTTTCATCGCGACCCGAACGATTAAGCAGATAAGTTTCAAGTTCAACTGGCAAATATTTTCTGCCAAATTCTGTTGGCAATGTTGATGTGTATCTGAATTGATACAAACCCAGTGGAATATTTATTATGTCGCTGATTATCTGACTTAAACCTTCAGGGCGATAAATAAAATACTGGGAGCCATTCGTGTTTTGTGTAAGATAAGAAATCTCTGGTGAAATTTCTTTTTGAGAAAGCATAACTGTGTTAAACGAAATTGAATTGTTGTTGTAATACGCAGAAATGTCAGAAAGTCCGTAATCTTTTATTCCATCTGCAGAAACAGTTCCGTTTGTAATGTAAATAACCGCGCGCTTTTTTTCGCCGTTTATAAGATTGTTTGCAGCAAGACGCATTGACTGATCTAAATCAACATACGAAGAATACGATGCACTTAATGTACTTGCAGAAAATTCTCGTAAACCGCCAGGATTTCCTCTGTATTCGATGACAGGAATTCTTCCGGCACTTATGATTTGAACATTTCCCTGATTATGCATGGAAGCAGAAATTTCTCGAACCGCAACATTAACTTGCTCTTCGTAAACTTGCATATCTGAATTTCTGTCGATTAAAAAAGTTATGTCAGCAAAATCATTGTAATTTGCACAACCCAAAAATTCTATTTCGGCAACAGGTCGCTTTCCTTCTGTAATAAGAAAATTTTCTGCTTTTAAGCCAACAATACTTTGCCGCTTACGATTTTCAACCTTTACTTCAAGAATCACAGTTGGAAAATTATCAGCAATAACTTTTTCGATTTGAACAAAAAAACCGCCAACAAGTTCGCTCATTTTTGCCATTACATAAATTTCGTTTGACTTAAAATCTGTTACGATAATGTTTCCGTTTCTGTCTGGAACAGCGCTTGTAATATTTGTGCCACTTTTTCCTGTTCTTGCATTTTCATAAACTGCCCCGGAACTTGTGTCAACACTTACAACTCTGTTTGAATCAGTTAAAATCAAATAATCGCCAAAATTTTTTATACTTTCAGGACGTGCAAAAGTTTTTTCACCAACAAGCAATCCAATATAATTTCCTGCCCTATCAAATTCGTAAATTTCACCGTTTACGCTGTCAGCAACAAAAATTCTGTCATTTACAACAGCAATTCCTGTAGGAGATTTAAAACCTTTAAATTCACCACTTTTGTTGCCAAAGTAAAAAAGCCCGTTTCCCTGTTCATCAAAAACACAAACACGACTGTTTCCAAAATCACTTACATAAATATTTCCCAAACTGTCCTGTGCAAGATATTGAGGTCCAACAAACTGCCCGATTCCCCTACCTTTTTCACCAATATATTTTATAAACTGCCCGTTTTCATTTAAGACACTTAGCCTGTCTCCTGCACTTTCACAAAGCAAAAGATTTCCGTCCCGCAAGCGAATAATATCTGTTGGCCGATCAAAACCATTTAATGGACCTCGAGAACGTTTCATTACAAGACCATTAACATCAAACTGAAGAATTTCATTTGAACCGTAAGCAACAACCCAAATGCTACCGTCATTGCAAGGAAGCGAAGAAATTGGCTGACTGTAAATTAAATTATTTCCGTTAATATTTGGAAACGAACCTAATTCCGTGTAATGCTGATTAAAATCATAATCAATGTCGGTAACCCGCCTTTCACTTACAATTTCGATTTTATTTTGCAAAAGAATTCCGCCGTAATTGCTGTTAAGCGCATAATTCCACTGAGAAAGTGCCGAACCTTCAAGTCCAGCCTTATAATAAGATTTTCCAAGCCAATCCAAAATTAAATTTTCGCCAGGCAAATAAGAAAGTGCATTTTCAAACAAATTGATACTTTCAATGTATGCGCCCCGATAATAACTTTGAACCCCACGCCTGAATTCTTCTTCCGCAAATCCTGAATTGGCAGAACGCAAAGTGTCATTTTCGCCTCTCGCAGTATCTTCAAGATTTTGTTGAGCAGAAATTTCCAGTGCAAAAAGAAAAATCACAGTCGAAAGAAAAATTTTTTTAATATCAACAAATTTCATATTTTTTCCAAACAATTATAATTATAAATTTCCAAATTTTTCTATTTTTTTTCCGATTTTTTAGAATTTTAAAAATTTATTTGCAAAAGATTATTCTTGAAATGCCATAACATTTTTTATGTGCTGCTGAATTATGGGATTTTCTGGCGCAAGTTTTTGTGCCTTTTCCAAATAATTTAAAGATTCTTTGTAAAGTTTCATTCTAAAATAAATCCAACCCAAAGTGTCTAAGTAAGCCGCAGATTCTCCGGAAATATCAATTGCTCTTTTACACATAGAAAGTGCCCTGGTTAATTCCAAATCTTCACAAGCCAAAACGTAAGCAAAACCATTTAATGCAGTTGAATTTTTTTCGTTATCTTCAAGTGATTTTTCATAATAATCAACTGCAAGGGAAGAATTTCCCTGTTCCCAGGCTATGTATGCCATAGACGCAAAAACTGAAGATTTTCTGTATCCAAGTTCAAGAAGTTGCTTTAATTCAAAATCAGCAAGTTTTTTTCTGCCTGTAAGACAATATATAACAGCCAGAAGATATCTGCACTGCAAAACTCTCTGTTCATTTTTTGTATCAGCAGAACTTCCTGTAACAACTTGTTCCAGATATAACATTGCATCATCGTATCTAAGCAATTTTGCATAACAAAGCCCCAGATAATATGCCAAATCAAGTCCATCCACAGAACTGTCTTCTGGAAGCGAAAGAAAATATGTTAAAGCAGCGGTATAATTACCTTTTGAATAAAGTGAAATTCCTTCATCAAGAACATTTTTATCTGCCATAATTTTCTACCTCAAAAATTTCCAAAATTTTTAAATATCTGCAAAATCACAAAGTAAAATTTAAAAATCCAAAGTTTACAAAATCATTTTTGAAATTAAATTTTCGCTAACTTCGTGAACCTGCGGATAAACATCAACAAGACTTAAAGCAATAAATTTTTTGTTAACCCAAAGACTGTCGTTATTTTCATCTCCAGAATATTTTAAAAGACCGCCAATGCAAGAACTGTAAAATTTTTCTGTTTGATTTTCTGCAATTTTTAAATTTTCAGCATTTTCTGATTCTGATTTTATATTTTGCTGCAAGTCTGCACTTGAAGCAGATTTTAAGTTTTTAAGCGAATTTTCATTTGAAGCAAAGTTTTCAGATGAAATTTCAATTCTATCGCCATAATCTCTGGAACTTAAAGAACAAACTTTTATTCCTTTAAATTTTTCAACTGAAGGTGCATTTATATTTAAAAATTGATTTTTTTTACAAAGCGAAACAAGATTTTCAAGATTATTTGCAACAAACTCAGCTAAGGGCTTATATAAAAGATTTCCCTGCCCCAAAATTCCGCCGTTTGGTACAATACCTTCCACGCTTAAAGCAATTCCCGGAAGAGAAAAAATTGCCGCCTGTCTTGCAGCCGCACAGGTTCCAGAATAAATTAAATCTGTTCCTAAATTTGCACCTTGATTTATGCCAGAAATTACAACATCAAAATGTTCACAAGTATAATTGCCCAAAACGCCAGAAATTACGCAATCCGTGGGACTTCCATCCAAAGCAAATTTCTGTGGACCACGTTTCTGTAATTCCAGATTTTTAAACATTTTTATGCTGTTTGAAGTTCCTGACTGATTTGAAAGTGGCGCAACAATCCAAACTTCATGACGCTTACAGAGAATTTGAGCAAGTTCATTTAAGCCCTGTGCATCAATTCCATCATCATTTGTAAGAAGAATTTTCATTTTCCCTCAAAAATTCAAATCTGTTCAAAAATCAACTGACTTTTGAAATTTAAAAAAAATTTAGTTTTTCCTGCAAAAAGTTCAAAACTTAAATTTACAAATTTTTAGAATCACTTTTTATTAAGTGAACGCCTTTTACACTTTCAACTTTATAAGCTTCTGTTTTAAAACTAAAAATTCTTTCGTATTCCTGAAGTTTCTGCTCGTATTTTTCAACATCAACTGTCCGCATAATTGAATAAGTGCAACGACCAAAACCCTTTCCAGTAATTCTTCCGCAGTTTATAGGATTATGAATATCTTCCGGATTATCATCAAGTTCGCTGACTCTTTTTAAAAGCCAGTCAATTTCCGGACAAGAAATATCGTATAAATCGCGCATAATTTTTTGAGAATGTTTGACTGCCCGTGAAAAAACAGAAAAATCATTTTTTTGAATGGCACTTACACAATTTAAAACATTTTTATGTTCCTGCATAACACAAATTAAACGCCTTTTTATATCTTCGCTAACAACACTTAAAACTTCGTTTCTTTCTGCGGGATTTTCTTCATAAACCCAGCCGCCGTAAGCAGTTGAGCGAAATTCTTTAAGTTCTCCAAGCAAAAGCACATTTTCCGGCTGAAAAAGACTTTCTTCATTCCAGGTAGAAATACGAGGAACGCCAGCATCAGTTAAAATTATAGAAATATTTTTGAATTTAAAAGGGAAAACTTCATATTTGCCAGTTGAATAATCTGTTA
>CAZDAY010000095.1:0-6521 GCA_964503435.1 uncultured Treponema sp. | reverse complement strand
ATTTGTGTCGTTAATCATTTTTTCTCCTAAGATTATTATAAAGATTTTATTTTATAAAATTGATGAAACTTACGAAAGTTACAAAACTTTGTCTGTAGAAATTTTTTGGTTTGCAGATTCAGTTAAAGAATTTGAACCATTTGGATTTTTTGAATCTTCTTCATCATCACGAAAAAGAAAAATATCCTTTATTTTTAAACTGTAATTTGAATTTATCATACTTCTGTCAAGTTTTTCGCTATAAAATGGAATTGTAAACGAATATTTTGTTTCCTGATATCCATAAGCACTAACTTCTACAGTGAATGTAAAATCTTTTTTGATTGCTTCTGATTTTGCGGATTGTGGGGCAACCCAAAATGTATAATTTCCCTTTGTGGCTTTGTAGGTAAGGCAGGGATTTGTCCAGGTAATGTCTTGCATATCAGCAATTTTTCCGTCAATTTTTAGCAAAACATTTGCATCAGAAAGAGGTTCAAAAGTACTTCCGTCAAAAATATTGCCAAAAAACGTTGGAAAATTAAATGCCGCTTCTTCTGCTGACGGAATAATTGTTCCTGTTTTTCGCTTTGTATTGTGATAAGGTCGTTTTGCATTATTTACAAGTCTCATTCCTTCTACACAAAGTTTGTTTATATCGGCACTTAACTGATTATTTATGTTTAAGAGATTTGCATTATGAGTAACGCCTCTGCCACTTACAACATATTTTGGTGGAATTCTATTTAAAACATAAGTAACTGTGTCCATTCTGCAATTTTCGCAATCGCAAGAAAGCCATGAAGAACCGCCAGCAACAACCTGCTCATATAGCGAATTGACATGTTCAAGAACGAGTTCTTCCATCATGTTATGAATGTAAAACATAAGAAACTCCATTTATATTATAAATTTAAAACAAATTAAGCGTATCAGCAAAACCAATACGCTTTAAATTATACAGACCTTTGAAGCAAAAATCAATTTTTTAAGATGAGCAAATGAAATTTATAGAAGAAAGTTATATTTGGCCGCCTTCAACAACTAAGGCATTTGCATCAGCATCTTCACCGTAAACAGGGCGAAGAGTTGCTTCGTAATCTGCATGGAAGAAATTTTCCTGTGCCAAAGATTTTATTTCTTCGTTAATCCAGTTTAGCAAATCTGTGTTTCCTTTTTGAACCGCTGGCGCAATCGCATCTAAACTTCCCAAAGAATCAACTCCAACTGCATATCCCGGATTTTCAAGTGCCCAGGCAAGAACTTCTGTGTTGTCTGTTGACATTGCCGCTCCTCGTCCGTTTAATAAGGCAGCGTAAGCTTCTGCATACTGATCAAATTTTAAAAGTTCAACTTCTGGATAATTTTTCTGAAAGAAAGTTTCTGCTGTTGTTCCTTTGCTGATAATCAATTTTTTGCCAATAAGTTGTTCCGGACTTGTAATAAGTTCTTTTTCCGGAGAAACAATTCCCAGTGCAACTTTCATATAAGGAAGTGCAAAATCAACTTTTTCTGCACGCTCTGGAGTTACTGTAAAATTTGCTAATGTAATATCAACTTTGCCTGTTTGCAGAACTTCAACACGACTTGCCGCTTCAACAGGAACAAATTGAACTTTTACGCCAAGATCCTGCGCAATCCGTTTTGCAAAATAAACATCGTATCCTTGATATTCGCCATATTCATCAACATAACCAAATGGCTTTTTATCACTAAAAACTGCAATTTTAATTGTTCCGCTTTTTTTGATTTGTGCAACTGAACGAGCGGTTGTTTTTGAAGAGCAGGCGCTTAGAGAAGCAAACAAAACTGCTGAACCTAAAAGTACTGATGCGATTTTTGAAATTTTTTTAATCATAAATTGCCTCCAATTCATAAAATAAAAGTTTAATCTTAGAAAAACATATAGGATTAGTAGGAAATTGTCAAGTAGAAGTAAAATTTTTTTTTACAAAATCAGTCTGCCTGAGAATTTTTTAAATTTTCAGTCTTCACAAACATCAACTTCAGGATTTTTATCAACTTTATCAAAAGTAAATGCTTTTAGAAATTTTTTTGCTCTTTGTGTTTTTGGATTTGTAAAAAATTCTTCTGGCTTTGATTCTTCAACAATAATTCCTTCATCAATAAAAATAATTCTGTCTGCAACTGCCCGTGCAAATTCCAACTGATGCGTTACAATGAGCATTGTTCTGCCTTCGCGCGCTAAATCCATCATTACATCAAGAACTTCTCTAACCATCTCCGGATCTAATGCAGCAGTAACTTCATCAAACAAAAGAATTTGCGGATTCATGCAAAGTGCCCGAACTATTGCAACTCTTTGTTTTTGACCGCCGGAAAGCTGTCGCGGATAAGCATTTTTCTTTTCCAGAAGTCCCACCCTTGTAAGATAAAGTTCTGCTTCTTGTTCAATTTCATCTTTTTTGCGTTTTTGAGCTTTTAAAGGTCCCAAAAGAATGTTTTTTAAAACTGTCAGATGAGGAAAAAGATCATAACTTTGAAAAACCATTCCGATTTTTTGCCTTATAAGATACATATCTTTTTTGCGGTTTGAAATTACTTCGCCGTCAAGCAAAATTTTGCCTTCCTGAATTGTTTCAAGTCCATTTATACAGCGCAAAAGCGTACTTTTTCCACAGCCAGAAGGTCCAACAATTACAACAACTTCACCTTTTTCAACATTCAGAGAAACGCCTTTTAAAATTTCTCCGGTTTCTTTATAAGTTTTATGTAAGTTTTTGATTTCAAGTAAAGACATAAATTTCTCCGCTATTTTTGTTTTTTTTCAATGTATCCGGCAAGAATGGAAAGTGGCCAGCAGACAATAAAATATAAGAAAAAAATTAAAGCGTACACTGCAATGGCTGCATTTGGCACAGAAAGTCTGTTTGCATCAATAATTTGTTGTCCGATTTTTACAACTTCAATTACGCCTACAAATGTTATAAGCGAAGTTGTTTTTATCATTCTTGTGATTAAATTCATCGCCAAAGGAACAAGTTGTCTTATGGTTTGAGGAATTATTATATAAAAGAAAATTTGATTTTCTGTAAGACCTATGGCTCTTCCGCTTTCGTATTGATGTTTAGGAATTGTTTCAAGTGCGCCCCGAACTAAATCTCCCATTTCCGCAGTTCCCCAAAGTGTAAAAACCAAAACCGATGCTGCTTCTCCAGAAAGTGAAATTCCAAATGCCCGTGTAAGTCCGTAATACGCTAAAAAAAGCAAAACTAATTGTGGCATTATCCGCATAAATTCCAAATAAATTCTGCAAATGATTTGTAATGGCTTAAATTTTACAGTTAAAATAATCCCGAAAATCATTCCTAAAATTATAGAAAATATGATTGATATTGCAGCGATTTCTATGGTTACCAGAAGTCCTTGCATCAATCTTACAAAATTTCTGCCCAAAGTTAAAACGCTGAACGCAGAAATGATTGCTTCAATTACCGAATTGTCCAAAACGCAACCTCCTTTCCGCAAAATAACTTATTAAAGAAATTGGCAGTAAAATTATAAAATATGCAATCACCAAAAGCGTAAGTGCTTCGTCAGTTTTATAATGCATTCCGATTAAATCTTTTGCAACAAACATTAAATCCGCAAGAGCAACCGCACTAAAAACAGAAGTTTCCTTTAGCATAAAAATTATATTCGCACAAAGTCCTGGAATAGAAACGGCTGCTGCTTGAGGAAGAATAACGTAAATAACAATTTGTGATTTTTTTAAACCAATACATTCGGCACTTTCAATTTGAACTTTACTTACGGTTTGCAAAGAACTTCTAAAAGTTTCAGACATATAACTTCCGCCCAAAAACGTCAAACCAATAATTCCGCATTGTTCAGACGAAAAATTTATTCCAATCAGCGGAAATGCAAAGTAAAGAAAAAATAATTGTATTAAAAGCGGCGTATTTCGTGAAAGTTCCGTGTAAACTGCAACAATTTGCCTTAAAACCGGAATTTTAAAATATCTTGCTAAAGCGCAAAAAAGTCCCAGAATAATTGCAAAGAAAATGCCTACAAGCCCGATTTTAAGCGTTAGTTCAGCCGCTTTTACGTAAAGAGGAATTACAGAACGAATGTATTCAAAATCCATTTATTACTGACCGCCATTTCTTGTGTAAGAAGCAAGTCCGCCAGCCAAAAGGATTTCGCAACTTCGAGGAGCCAAATCGTTTGTTCCCTTGATGATTTTGCCGTTTACTTTAATTTCAAATTCACAGCCAGTTTTTAATGCTTCGTCAATATTTGTAAGTTCAACAGTGTCGCCTTGATTTATTAAATCATAATCATCTGGATTTACAAAATTGATTGGAATAATTCCATAATTTATAAGGTTTGCTTTGTGAATACGTGCAAAACTTTTTGTAAGAATTGCTCTAACGCCCAAATACATTGGACCCAAAGCAGCATGCTCACGGCTTGAACCTTGACCGTAATTTTCTCCACCAACAACAATACAGTTACTGAAATTTTCACTTTCGCGGCGAGTATAAAAAGTTTCGTCCAAACGTGTAAGCGTAAATTTGCTGATTTCTGGAATATTTGAACGTAAAGGCAAAACTTTTGCTCCGGCTGGCATAATGTCGTCAGTAGAAACATTGTCGCCTGCTTTTAGAGCAACTTTTAACGTGAGCTGTTTTTCGTAAGGGCGACACTTAGGACAAGGCTTAATATTTGGTCCGCGCAAGATTTCAACTTTTTGAGCTTCTTCAAGTGGAAGTGGAGCAATAATCATTCCGCGGTTTCTTGCTGCTTCAAGAACATCTTCGCTGGAAAGACGTTCATCTTTTCCGTCAAGCATAGAAACTCTTGTTCCCGTTGAATATGCAGGATCTTCGTAGTTTAAAGTTTCTGCTTCGGTAAAAACGCCTGTAATTGCACAAGCAGCCGCAGTTTCCGGGCTTACAAGGTAAACATTTGCATCGGCAGTTCCAGAGCGGCCTTTAAAATTTCTGTTAAAAGTTCGAACCGTAACGCCCTGACTGTTTGGAGCAAATCCCTGTCCAATGCAAGGACCGCAAGCACTTTCCAAAATTCTAAATCCTGCTTCAATCAAAGTTTCAAGAATTCCGGATTTTGCTGCCATAAGCAATGTTGTTCTGCTTCCAGGCGCAATTCCTGCTTCAACACCCGGCGCAATGTGCTTTCCTTTAACAATCGCTGCAACACTTTCCAAATCATCAAGAGAAGAATTTGTGCAAGAACCAATTACAACCTGGCTAACCGTTTTGCCTTCCAGAGATTTTATTGTATTTATAACGTCCGGATTGTGAGGACAAGCGGCTAGGGCAGTAAGTTCATCAAGATTTATTTCAATGATTTTATCATAAACTGCATCTTCATCAGCCTTTAATTCTGTAAAATCTTCTGCGCGCCCCATAGATTCAAGGAATTTTTTTGTTTTACTGTCGCTCGGAAAAATTGAACAGGTAGCGCCAAGTTCCGCACCCATATTTGTAATAGTTGCCCTCTGCGGAACCGTAAGATTTTCAACGCCTTCACCAAAGTATTCGTAAATCGCCAAAGTTCCGCCTTTAACAGTTTCCCGACGAAGAACTTCAAGAATAATATCCTTTGCGCCAACACCTTTTTTAAGTTTTCCGTTAAGTTTTACACCAAAAATTTTCGGCATAGCAAGATGAAACGCGCCACCGCCCATTGCAACCGCAACATCAAGTCCACCTGCTCCAATCGCAATCATTCCAATTCCACCGCCAGTAGGAGTGTGACTATCAGAACCAAGCAAAGTTTTTCCCGGCTTTCCAAAACATTCCAAATGAACCTGATGACAAATTCCATTTCCCGGTCGGCTAAAATAAAGTCCGTATTTTGCTGCAATCGACTGAAGATAACGGTGATCGTCCATATTTTTAAAATCCGTCTGAAGCGTATTGTGATCAATGTAACTTACACTAAGTTCTGTTTTTACGCGAGGAACTCCAATAGTTTCAAACTGAAGGTAAGCCATAGTTCCAGTCGCATCCTGAGTCAAAGTCTGGTCAATTTTAATAGCAATGTCTTTTCCACGTTCAATCGGCTGTCCCTTAGTAAAATCAGCCTCACAAGAAACAATGTGATTTTGTAAAATTTTTTCCGCCAATGTAAGCGCCATGATATTCTCCCAAAAATAAAGTTGAGATAATTTTAATGTTTAGAAGTCATTTACTCAAGAACGTTTTAAATTATGTTTTAAAGTCTTTTTTTGATTTTTATTTGGAGCGTACTTAAATACTTGACAGCGACGTTGCCTTTGCTAAGCGCCCGCCCCAAACAAAACCCGCTCGTCGTGGTTCCACTATCGTTCCATTCCTACGCTTCACTTCGTTTCGCTACGGAACTCGCTCATCGCTCGCCACTATGATCGGGGCTAGGATTTTTTGCAAGTTTATATACGTATTTGAACATATTTTATGAATTTTTTCGTATTAAAAATTTTTACTTGAAATGTAAAGAACAATAGGGTAAGGCAAGAAATTTACCAACTCCAAGTTTTTTCAGAAAGAATGTCTTCTACTACATACTCAAGG
>CAZDAY010000094.1:0-6610 GCA_964503435.1 uncultured Treponema sp. | reverse complement strand
CAATTATCGTTCTTGCAAGGAACTTTTAAGCAGTTTCAATATTCTTTTTGGTGCAATGGACAACAATAAAAATTTAATTCAAGGACGTTCGGGAATTTTTAACAATACAAATTTGCCTTCTTTTGAAGCGTCGTATAATTTAAATTCTTTTGCATCCTATGTTGACCAGAATCATCAGGAAATGAAAGCAGAAAAATTAAATTCGCAAAACGTAAAAGCCCACGCAGCAGTTTTAATGATTGACAGTGAATTTAACGAAGCGAAAAAAAATAATGAAATTCCAGAAAACGAACTGGAACTCGAAGCGTATTATCTTGCGAAAAAAATTTTTGAACTTCACAAAAAAAATGTTTCTTATTCACAAATTGCAATTTTAGATTCCAGCCGAAGCAAGCGAAGTTATTTTACTCGCGCACTTGAGCGTTTTAATATTCCTTACAAACTTGATCAGCAGTCAAAACTTTTTTCTGATGGAATTGTAAACGACATTTATAATTTTCTGCGGCTTTGTGTTTATCCGTCAGATATAAATTCTTTTTCAAGTTACATTTGCTCTCCACTTTGCGGACTTTCGGTTGAAGATTTGCAAATTATTTTAAGTTCCATGGATTACTGGAAAAATCCAAAAAATGAATTTTACGCTTTTGATGAAAGTTCTGATGAAAAAATTTGCGCGGCACTCAGCAAGGATAAAATTGCGCTTGAGCGTTATTTAAATGCAAAAGAATTTTATTTAAAAAATAAAAGTATTGTTTTATCACAAACAATCAGCCAGACTTTAAATCTTCTCTGGTACGATTGTGGCTACCGATACGAAACATTGGTGAACTCAAATGTAAACAGTTTTGAAGAACATTACGATTTACTTTTTGAACTTGCATGTCAGTGTGATTCACAAAAAAAATCTCTTTCATGGTTTATTGATGAACTGGCTTTGTTAAAAGAAAGTGAAAAGAAAATTTTTTCAAGTGATGATGGTGAAATTGATTTAAAAGAAATTGATTTTCCTGTTGAAAGTAAAAATGCAGTTCAGTTTATGACGATTCATAAAAGCAAGGGCTTGCAATTTGATTACGTTTTTATTTTGGGATGTTTGGGCGGAAAAGAATCTAAAAGTAGCAAATTATTTTTTGATGAACAATTTGGTTTGTCGCTTACATCTTCAAAGGGAAGCAATTATTTTTATTTAAAACAAAGTGAATTAAATTTGGCAAAAGATGTTGCGGAATACAGAAGACTTATTTACGTTGGAATTACAAGAGCCATAAAAGAATTTACAGTGATTGGAAGCCAAAAATATAAAAAAGACGGAAGTTTTTCTGAAGACAAAAATTCTTTGCTTAAAGATATAATTTTCGAATATTACGATTTAAGTCCGGCAAATAAGGAAAATTTAAAAAAAGGAATTTCGTATACAGAAGATGCGCCTTTTGATTTTGAACTTATTCCGCTGGTTTCAAAAAATCAAATTTATAAAAACACAGAAATTTCTCTTGATGAACAAAAAAACAATTTGATGAAAAAGATTCAGGAAAAATATTCTGTTTTAGAAAAAAATCAAATTGAACTTAAAGTTTCAGAAATTCAAAAAATCAGTCCAAGCGATTTTGAAAAACTTTCTGATGAAAAAAACTTCGCCGTGTTAACAGAAGATAAAAACTCAAGTGATAAAATTTTCACCGAACAAAAATCCTCCGTGTTAACAGAAGACAAAAACTCAACTGATAAAATTTCCGCTCCACAAAAAATTATCTCCGAATCCGCAAAAAATCAAATCAGTAAAAATAAAAATTTTGATTTTTCAAATGAAATTGATTCTTTTATGAACAAAACATTAAAAAATAAAACATTTTCATGGAATGAATTTGGAACATTTGTTCATCTTTATCTGGAATATTTTGTTCAAGGTTTAGATTTTAAAATCATCGAAAATCTTGTTTCTTCAAAAATAAAAGATTTAAGTCCGAACTTGCAGGAAAAACTTTTCGCACTCTGTCAAAAAATCTGCAATAATTTCAAAGAAAATCCTCTTGGAAAAAAAGCGTTGAATTCAAATCCCCAAACAGAATTTTCTTTTAAAATGTATTTGGATGATTTTTTAATAAACGGTTCAATCGATCTTTTCTTTAAAGATGAAAACGGAATTTACACAATAATTGATTACAAAACTGATCACAACGAAACGCCGGAAAAATATTTTGGTCAGCAAACTTGTTATAAAGAAGCACTTTCTTCGCTTTACAAAATTCCAAAAGATAAAATTAAGGTTTTTCTTTATTATGTTCGCTTTTCTGATTTTGTTGATATTACAAATGAATCAAATTTAGTTTTAGATTCTAAAATGTTCAAAAAAATTATGGATAACGCAAATCAAGAAAATTCTTAGGCAAAAGAATTGGGCTATAACATTGTAAGCAAGGGCGTAAACGATTTTTCTCAAGTTCAGCAAATGTCTTCTATGGGATTTAAACTTTTTCAGTGCGAATATTTTGATTCTGCGATTGATATTGAAAGTTTTGAAAAAAAATATCTTTCGCAGTTGTGTTAGCGCGACATAAATATAATAAAATGCACTTCGTTTGAAACTTCGTTGCGAGTTCGGTAAGTTAATATGTGGTGATTTCAACGTTGTTTAATCACCAGTTCGCAATGACGTGACAAGGTTTTGTGCTAGAAGATAATTGAAAAGATAAAAATCCAAATGAAAATTAGAACTGTTACTACTTTTATTCCGGTTCCTGCAAGAAAACCTTTGAATGTTCCAAGTGCTGCATTTAATGCTTTTTTGAAATCAGAACTGTCGTGAATTAACTCGCCAATTAGTGCGCCAAGAAACGGTCCTAAAATTATAAAAATTGGCGTTAAAAAAAATCCTGCAACTAAGCCCACAACAGAACCTATTGTTCCAGCCTTGCTGCCACCACTTTTTTTTGTAAACATTGAAGGCAAAATATTATCTAAAATTGAAACTGCAACTGCCAAAATTCCAGTTAAAATCAAAACCCAAACTTTTATTTGGCTGAACGAAATCCAATGTGCTAACAGTAAACCTGCCCATGCAAGTGGAGCACCGGGAATTACTGGCACTACAGTTCCAATTAATCCGATTATCAAAAGTGAACTTGAAATTATTACAAGAATTATGTCTGCTGTCATTTTTTTTGTGAAAGTTTAGTTTCAAATTTGTCTTTGCGAGTGTCAGATGAAATTTCTGTTGGATATTTTCCGTCGAAGCAAGCCGCGCAATACTCTGTGCTGCCAATCAAATTTTTTAAATCTTCTAAAGGCAAATATGCAAGAGAATCAACGCCAATAATTTTTGCAATTTCCTGTGTTGTGTGATGACAGGCAATTAAATTGTCTTCTGAATCAATGTCTAAACCGTAATAACAAGGATGCAAAAACGCAGGAGACGAAATTCTCATGTGAATTTCTCTGGCACCAGCGTCGCGCAAAAGTTTTACAATTTGACCGCTGGTTGTTCCGCGAACGATTGAATCATCAATCATAACAACTCTTTTGCCTTCTACAGAACTTTTGATTGGATTAAGTTTTATTTTTACTTTGTCCATTCGATTATCTTGACCTGGCGAAATAAATGTGCGACCAATGTAGCGGTTTTTTATAAAGCCCATTCCGTATGGAATTCCAGATGCTATTGAATAACCAAGTGCGGCATCTAATCCAGAATCAGGAACACCAATAACAATATCAGCATCCACTGGCGCAACCTTCGCAAGTGCCTGACCAGCTCTAAGTCTGCTTTCGTGAACTCCAACTTTGTCAATTATAGAATCTTGGCGAGCAAAATAAATGTATTCAAAAATACAAGTAGTTTTTGGTTTAGTATTGCAATGTTCTTTTTTGGAAAAAATTCCGTCTTTGCTGAAAACTACAATTTCTCCAGGTTCAATGTCGCGGATGAATTGTGCGCCAACCGCAGTTAATGAACAACTTTCCGAAGCAACAGCGTAAGTTCCGTCTGACATTTTTCCGTAGCACAAGGGTCTGAATCCGTGCGGATCACGAAATGCAATAAGTTTTGTAGGCGACATTAAAACGCAGGAATACGCTCCTTCAATTTTTTTCATTGCGTTGCTTACTGCTTCTTCAATAGAAGGAACCTTGAGCCTTTCGCGTGTTATAAGATAAGCGATAGTTTCTGTGTCTGTGGTTGTGTGAAAAATTGCGCCAGAAAGTTCAAGTTCTTCGCGAAGCTGCAAAGCGTTACTTAAATTTCCGTTGTGCGCAAGTGCCATTTTGCCTTTTAAATGATTTACTTCGATTGGCTGACAGTTTAAGCGATTTGTAGCGCCAGTTGTTCCGTAGCGAACGTGCCCGATTGCGATTTTTCCTTTTCGAAATTTTGCAAGAACATCAGCATTAAAAACATCACCAACCAAACCTAAATCTTTGTGCGATGAAAAAATTCCGTCATCATTTACAACAATTCCGCAACTTTCCTGCCCTCGATGCTGCAATGAATACAATCCGTAATAAACAAAACTTGCAATATTTTCTGTTTGTGGACAAATTACACCAAAGACTCCGCATTCTTCGTGGAGATTTTCGCTCATTTATTTGCTCCCTTTGATTTTTCTAAAGCTGCTGCAATAAAACCTTTGAATAAAGGATGTGCATTGTTAGGTCTGCTTTTAAATTCTGGATGAAACTGAACTCCAACAAAAAACGGATTGTCTTTAAGTTCAACTGTTTCTACAAGATGTTCGTCTGGTGAAGTTCCGCTAAAAACTAAACCTGCATCTTCAAAACTTTTTTTATAATCGTTATTAAATTCGTATCTGTGGCGATGGCGCTCGTTTATAAGTGAAGTTTTGTAAGATTTTTCCATTACAGTTCCTTCTTTTATTTTACAAGGATAACTTCCCAATCTTAAAGTTCCGCCCTTATCAATTTCATCACTTTGACCTGGCATAAAATCAATAACCTTGTGCTTGCAAAGTTCATCGAATTCACCAGAATTTGCGTCTTTAAGTCCGGCAACATTTCTTGCAAATTCAATTACTGCAATCTGCATTCCTAAACAAATTCCAAAGAACGGCAGATTTTTTTCGCGTGCATATTTTACAGACAAAATCATTCCTTCAATTCCGCGATTTCCAAATCCACCTGGAACAATAATTCCGTCAATTCCATCAAATGTTTGCTCCAGATTTTCCTCTGTAATAGATTCAGAATCAATCCAGTGAATATTTATTTCTGTGTTTAAAGCGTAACCTGCGTGGCGCAATGCTTCTGCAACAGAAAGATAAGCGTCGTGCAGTTGAACATATTTTCCAACCAAAGCGATGTCTGTTTTATAAGAAAGATTTTTAATTCGCTCTACAAGTTGAATCCATTCAGTTAAGTCTGGACTTGGAGTTGAAAGTCCTAATTCTCGGCAAACTACCGAAGAAAAATTTGACTTTTCTAACATAAGCGGCGCTTCGTAAAGAGTTGGTAATGTAATGTTTTCTATTACACAATCAGGTTTTACATTGCAGAAAAGTGCGATTTTTTTGAAAATTGATTCTTCGATTTCTTCATCACAACGCAAAACAATAATATTTGGATTTACGCCAAGCGATTGCAATTCTTTTACAGAATGTTGTGTTGGTTTAGATTTATGTTCTTCACTTCCGCGCAAAAATGGAACTAAAGTTACGTGAATGAACAGCGAATTTTCCCTGCCAACTTCAAGAGAAACCTGTCTAACCGCTTCAATAAAAGGCTGACTTTCAATGTCGCCGATTGTACCGCCAATTTCTGTAATTACAACATCAGCGCCACTTTGCTTTCCAACGCGATAAATAAAATCTTTAATTTCGTTTGTAATGTGAGGAATTACTTGAACTGTAGAACCTAAATATTCTCCGCGACGTTCCTTATTTAAAACGTTCCAGTAAACTTTTCCGGTGGTAAGATTTGAATATTTATTTAAATCTTCGTCAATAAAACGCTCGTAATGGCCAAGATCCAAATCTGTTTCTGCTCCATCTTCTGTAACATAAACTTCGCCATGCTGGTAAGGACTCATGGTTCCCGGATCGACATTTATGTAAGGGTCTAGTTTTTGCGAGGCAACTTTTAAACCTCTTGCTTTTAATAAACGACCTAAAGATGCTGCTGTAATTCCCTTTCCAAGCCCTGAAACTACACCGCCGGTTACAAAAATGTACTTAGTCATAAAGAGTTCCTTAAAATTATATTGATACTACAGAATACTACTTTTCTTTGCCTTACACAATGGAAATTTTGACATGGATAATTTCAAAAATTTTTTGTTTTTTTGAAGATTTTGTTTAAGCGGAATTTTTTTGTTTTACAGAAAATTTTTCTGGTTTGTGGCACGGCTTGCTGTTTTCGGAAGCAAAAATTAAAACAACTTAGCCCCGATCATAAGGGCGAGCGTAGCGAGTTCTAAAACGACAATTCAAATTTTTTGTCGTTTTAGAATGGAGGCGAAAAGCCGTAACCCTGACGAGCGGGTTTTGTTTGGGGCGAAATCTTAGCACAAAAAATAAAAGCAAACAGAAGAATTCGCTCCAAAAGATTTAAAACTTACTCTACATCTTGCAAAGCAGCATAACCTTCTTCGCCTGTTCTTACC
>CAZDAY010000093.1:0-6632 GCA_964503435.1 uncultured Treponema sp. | reverse complement strand
ATTTTCTGTTGGCGCGGAAGATCATTTTGGTAAACAAATCAAATTTTAGGAAGATAAAAATTCTATGGATAAGCAACAGTTATCTAAAAAAGCAAGTTTGCTGCATTTAAGTTCGCTCAGACTTGCGACTGGAATGAAAAACGGAAATTTTAAATCACTTTATTACGGGCAGGGAATTGAATTCAGTGGCGTAAGAGAATATTTGCCCGGAGATGATGTTCGTGCAATAGACTGGAACGTTACTGCGAGAATGTCAAAACCCTTTGTTCAAATGTACGAAGAAGAGCGTGAACTAGATGTTTTTCTAGTTGTAGATAAATCTCTTTCAATGAACACTGGAGCCGGCCGTCAGTCTCGTTTGGAAACTGCACTTGAATGTGCTTCACTTTTAACTTTGGCTTCGTTTCAAAATTCCAGTCCGATTGGTGCCGTAACTTTTGATGGCGACATAAGTTTTAGTTGTAGCCCAAAAGCAGGAAAAACTCAGGCGATGATGTTGCTTTCTCAGTTTAATAAAATTTCAGCAAATTCAATTCCCGGTTCCGCTTTGGACAGCGCTTTAAAAGGTGCACAAAAACTTTTACATAAAAGTACATTGCTTATTATAATTTCGGATTTTAGAACTTCTGACTGGGAAGATTCATTTGCAAGACTTTGTCAAAAAAACGATGTTGTTGCAATCAGAATTACAGATTCTATTGACGAAAAATTGCCTTCTGTGGGTTCAGTTCCGTTTGTTGATCCGGAAACGAATTATTCTGTTGTGCTTCCAACTTCATCAAATAATTTTTTGAAAATTTGGCGTAAGGATAATGAAGAGCGAATTGAAACATGGAAAAATGAATGTTTGCGTCGTGGAGGAATTCCTTTGTGCATAAATACTTCGAGCGATTGTGCCAGCGAACTTATAAAATTTTTTACGGTCAGGGAAAAATCTAAATGAAAAAGAAAATTTCTTTGCTTTTACTGCTGATTTTTATTTTTGCAAATTTAAATATAAATGCCCAGAATTCCGTTGAAATTGATTTAGAAAGTGTAAGTCAAATTATTGTTCCAAAAGAAATTTTTATTGGTGATGAAGGCCAGCTTCAATATTCTTTTAGAACGCCAGTTGATTTTTTTGCGATTGCTTCATCTTCTGCGTTAAACGGAAATGAACTTGCACTTGATTTTACAAATCTGGATTTGCTTGTTGAAAAAAATTCCTGCACAATAAAAAATGCTGTTCTGGTGCGAAACGGTTTAAATTACAATCTTTGCATAAGTTTAATTCCCTGGAAAACCGGAAAAATTGAATTTAAAGAATTTGATTTAATGACTTTGTGTTTAAAAGAAAATTTTTCAGAAAATAAATTTATGATTCATTTAAATCCAATTATCATTCCTTCGCTTTCTGAAAAAATGGGCGTTTCAAATATTCGCTCTCCTTTGAATCCTTTGATTTTGCCTGGAACAAAATATCTTGTGTGGTTAGGAATTTTTTTAGTGATTTTAGTTTTATTTTTAATTGCCTTTGCGATTATAAAACTTCAAGTCATTATCAAAAAAATTCGGCTTTTAAAAAGTAAAATTGGCTTTAGGCGAAATGCACGAAATGTCAAAAAAGGTTTAAATAAACTTTTAAAATCAAAATCTAAAATTGATGATAAAAACTTTGCGATGAATTGGCAGCGCCTTATGCGTACTTATTTGGAATTTAGATTTGGTTCAAGTTTTGCTTCGGTTACGGGAAACAGAATTGTTCAATATATTTTAAAACTTACAGGCGATTGTGCAAACGATGAACAGTTTTCTGCGCTTGAAGAACTTGCATCACTTTTTATCAGAACAGATTATATTCGATTTGCGGAAGGTTCTATTGACAGCCAGTTGCTACCAGCCGAATTGCATCAGGCAGTTTTTGGAAGTAAGGAACGTGCTTCTATTCTTGATAAAACTTTTTCAATAATTGATATTTTTGAACGCGACAGTTTGAATCAGGAGAAAAAATAAAATGATAGAATTTGAAAATGCTGCGGCTTTCTTTTTTCTTTTGGTAATTCCCATTTTGTATTTTCTGCGTTATATAAAAATTTTAACGCCTCTTTCGTTTCCTTTAAATTTAAGTGATTGGGGAAAATCAGATTTTAAATGGCACAAAAAATTCAGAAATGTTTTAAGTTTTTTTGTTAGGGCACTATGTTTTATTGCTTACGTGCTTTTAATTTTTGCTTTTGCAAATCCAATTATCAGAACTCAAGAAAAAATTTATTCTTCGCGCGGAGCAGATATTGTTTTTGTTCTTGATGTAAGTCCTTCAATGGCGGCACAGGATATTGGAAATTCCACAAGACTTGAATCAAGTAAAAATGCAATTAAAACTTTAATGCAGGAAAATTCTGGCTGCGGGCTTGGTTTGGTTGAAATGGCGCAAGATGCCGCTTTGCTTGTTCCGCCTACAATGGATAGAAATTTATTTTTTAGCAAACTTGATTCTATTAGAGTTGGTGAACTTGGCGATGGAACTGCGATTGGAAGTGGAATCAGCCTTGCCATTTATCATTTAGAAAAATCAAATGCACCAAAAAAAGCGATTGTTTTAATTACTGACGGCGAAAATAATTCTGGTGCAATTCATCCGCTTACGGCTGCCCGTCTTGCAATGGAAAAAAGTATTTCACTTTACGTTTTAGGAATTGGAACTAAGGGAACTGTTCATCTTGAATATTCTGATCCAAAAACTGGTCGCGTTTATTCTGGATTTCTTGAATCAAATTTTAACAGCAAAGAACTTGCACTTTTGGCTTCTGGCGCAAATGGAAAATATTTTGAAGTTGAATCTTTGGCATCTCTTTCACAAAGTTTGGCTTCTGTAAGCAAAAATGAAAATGTTGTTCAAAGTTATCACATTCAAACCCACGATATGCCTTGCTACCAATATTTTTTAAGTGCATCAATTTTGCTTTTTCTTTTGGCATGGTTCATAAGAAGAATTCTTTTGCAGGAGATTTTATGAATTTTAGTGTTGAAAATCCAAAAGTTTTTTATTTATTTATACTTCTTTTCGGGGCACTTTTTTATTCAATCTTGAAATTTAAAAAGCTTTCAAAATCATTTAGTGAAAATAATTCTTTGCAGCGCCAAATTCACGCCTTTGTGCGTTTTAAAAGATGTTTTGTTTCCAGAACTATTTTCAGAAGTCTTATGGCTGTAATGATTATTTTTGCACTCGCAGGAATTTCCTGGGGAACAAATTTACTTCCTGTTCAGAAAAACGGAAGGGCGGTTTCTTTTGTGTTTGACATTTCGTACAGCATGGAAGCAACTGATTGCCCGGACGGAATGACTCGTCTTGATGCGGCTTCAAAATATGCCCAGGAACTTTTAAATCATCTGGACGGAGCAAAGGTTTCTGTGGTTATTGCAAAAGGCGAAGGAAGTCTGGCAGTTCCTTTAACTGAAGATTTTTTTGCGGTAAGGACAATTTTGCAAAATCTTTCACCAAAACTTATGACTTCTGTGGGCACAAGTTTGGGCAAGGGAATTAACACAGCAATTTCTTCTTTTCCAAGTCAAAGTTCCGAAGCAAATTATATCTGGCTTTTTACTGACGGAGAAGAAACGGACAATTCACTTCAAGATTCGCTGAGTAAGGCAGTAAAATCTGGAATTCCGGTTGTTGTAATTGGATTTGGTTCTGAGCGTGAAACTGAAATTCTTGCTGGTGATGGAAAAACTAAAATAAAAACAGCCTTGCGTTCTTCTTCAATAGAAAAAATTCTTTCATCAGTTCAAAAGAAAAAAACTAAAAATTTGCAGGGGCAGACAGTAAATGCCTTAACTTATGTTGACGCTTCTGAAATGGGTTCAGCGTACAAAATTATAAAAATGCTTATGATGGATGAGCAAAATTCTGTTCTTACTTACGAAGCGCAAACTGTGCCACGACATTCACTTTTTATTGTGCTGGCGATTGTTTTTTACATTGCATCTTTTCTTTTTGGCGAAATGGATATTCAGCAGGGCAAGAAAAAACTTTTGTCTTCTGTTTCAAGCGCAATTATTTTGGGCGTACTTTTTACCGGCTGTTCCGCACATTCACGCGATGGAACAAAACTTTTAGAAGGCAATATAAACTGGCAGCGAAAAAATTATCAAAAGGCAGTGGCGTCATTTCTTGAAGTTCAGGACAATGCTCACGAGCGCGGAGATTTTTTAACAGAAGATTATGCGCTTTACGGTTTGGCCACAACTTATTTAATGCAAAACGAAACTGAAGCAGCAATGCTTCGTTATTCACAAATCAGCAAAGATGCTCCGGACAATATAAAATTTGCGGTTTTTTATAATTCTGGAATTATTGCACACAGAAACGGCGATTATGATTTAGCGGCGGAATTTTTTAAAAATGCACTTTTAATTAACAGTTCAAACACGAACGCAAAAATTAACATGGAACTTTCCTTACAGGAAAATTCAGTGCAAGAAAATGTTTCACAGAAAAATTTAGATAAAGTAAATGTTCAAAGCGATGATAAAATTTTGCAAAATGAACTTTATTCGATTATCAGGGAGACTGAACAAACGCAATGGAAAAATCAAGAATCAAATTCAGAAAGTACAGACAAAGATTATTAAAAATTCTTTTGCCGATTTTGTGCTTAAGTTTAAATTTTAACGTTTTTGCAAGAACTCCCACTTGGGACGAATTAAGAAGGCTTCGTTTTGTGCAAGGCAGCGATTATTTTTTTACAGAAAGCGATTGTCCTTTTTACATGGATATTTATGATGTGCGTCCGGAAAATGTTCAGGTTTCAGTAAATTATCTTCCAGAAGATGTAAGTTTTGTTTCATCAAAAAAAGAAGTTTTAATGTCTTCTTCGGCAAACGGTCAGTATGCGAGCGGAACAAGACTTATTGTTTTTGTAAAATTTTCTAAGGCAGGAAGATATAATTTGCGCCCGATTGATGTTGTAATTAACGGCGGATTTTACAGACTTTCTTTCCAAAGCGTTAATGTTTTTGAAAATCCAAAATTTATTTTGCCAAAGCTTTCAATTCAATTTGAAAACGAAAAATTTACTCCTACAAGAAGAAATCCAAATAATTTTACCGCAAGTGCCGGCGAACATATTATTTTTACAGTTTACGTTCAATATGCAGTTCGAGTTGATAATTTTGCCTGGTCAATTCCAGAAAATTCTCTGTTCAAACAAATCAAACAATACGACTCTTTGTCGCTTATAAATAATTCTGAAACAGAATTTTCACCAGAACTTTATCCAGTTGTAAGTTTTGACTGGCAGCCTTTAACCAGCGGAAAATTTGAATTGCCTTCGATTTATTTGCAGGCAACCGCTTATAATGGTTCACGCTATGATTTGCAAAATTCACTTTATACTTTTGATGTAAAATCTCCTGCGCAAAATAACGCTGCTTCAGAAAATTTCAGTTTTAACGAAAATCAGGAAGAAATTTTTTCTTATGCGTTTGAAAAACCTTTTGAAGAAGATGTTGCTAAAAATAAATTAACTTGCTCTGAAGAAGATCTTTATGAACTTTTGGAATTGCGGCAAAAAGAAAGGCGTTCCTTTCCTAAAATCAGTAAGGCTGCAAAAATGCGTGTGGAAAAAGAAAATCAAATTGGATTAAATTCTGAAAGTGCAGAACCGAGCATTCCGCTTTTTTTAGTTTTAGGTTTTATTTCTTTAATTTTGTTGATTGCTTTCGTTATTTTATTTATTTTTAAAAGAAACCAAATGGGAGCCGTTTGTGCGTGTTTGTTTGCCATTACAGCCGCAAGTTCTATAATTTATGTTTCAAAGCTGACAAAAACTTATGTAATTTATATGGGCGGAAGTTTAAGTCCTATTCCTGAAAAAAATGTTTCTTCGGGCGTAAATTTGCAAAGTGGAAGTCTTGCATTGCTTGTGCAAAAAGCAGGCGACTGGGTTTACATAAAGCACAACGAAACTTACGGCTGGGTTCTAAAAGACAATGTTTTGATTGTAAAATAAAAAAAATTTAAACTTAATTTGGAGGATTTTATGGATTTTGGAGAAATTTTAGCTCAATTTGAAAAATCTCAAACTTTTTCTGCTAAGGCTCAAAATCACAAAAAGCAAAGTCAGCAATCTTCTCATAAAAAAGCAAATGCTCCAACAGCCGAAGAAAAAGAACTTTTGGCGCAAAAAAAATCACTTGAACAAATTATGAACGAAGAAAATCAGCGGCACATAAATCCCATGACTGCATGGATGAATCATCACGGAGTTGTGGACAAAGATAAAATTGCTGATGAAAAAGAAAAAAAAGATAAATTAAATAGCATTGAATATCTTAGAAACATAAAATGGGGTGCAAGTCTTGATTTACATCAACTTACTCGAGATGAAGCATGGGCAAGGCTGGACCGTTTTGTTGGCGAATGTAAGAATCGTGGCATAAAAAAAATTTTAATAATTCACGGGAAAGGCATTCATTCTAACGGAAGCGATCCTGTTTTAGGTCCAATGGTTAAACTTTTTATTGAACAGGATTCAAGGTTAGGAATGAGCGGTCATCCAGACAGAAATAATGGAGGAAATGGCGCAACCTGGGTTATAATAAGATAATTCTTATTTTTAAATCCTATTATTTTTGTTGCCTATATT
>CAZDAY010000092.1:5092-6725 GCA_964503435.1 uncultured Treponema sp. | reverse complement strand
ACAGTTTTTGCAAATAAGCGTGGATTGAATGATGCGGCGGCTGTTGGAATTGTTGAAAAAATAATTGGAATTTTGTTTTTGATTCCTTCAACTTTACTTTCTTCAGTTTCAACTTTGTGTGCTCAAAATATTGGCGCTGGAAAAGAAGACCGTGCTAAAAAAACTTTATTTTGCTCTTGCTTGATTGCAATAATTTGCGGACTTTTCTTTGCAGTTTTATTTCAGTTTGTTGCGGGCGTGGCAGTTTCTCTGTTTACAAAAAATTCAGAAGTTATAAAACTTGGAAGTCAATACTTAAAATCTTATGTTTGGGATTGTGTGGGTGGCGGAATTCATTTTTCGTTCAGCGGATATTTTTGTGCAATTTCGCGTTCGGGAATTTCTTTTTTGCACAATGTGATTTCGATTTTAACTGCGAGAATTCCTTTAGCTTATTATGCTTCGGTTCATTTTAAAGACACACTTTTTCCAATGGGATTTGCGGCTCCAATAGGTTCTTTTGTTTCAGTGATTGTTTGCATTATTGCGTTTTTGATTTTGAATAAGAAGTCGAAGATTTTACTTGAGTAAAAAAGTGTCAGTTTTTTTTAGCACTTGCTCCAAAAGTTTACAAAATATATCATAAAAATATGCATTATCAGTTTGCAAGAACTCGCCTTACTTTTGGTAAGGAAAATATGGAAAAATTAGAAAAGTCTAAGGTTATAGTTTTTGGACTTGGCGGCGTGGGAAGTTATGTGGTTGAAGCGTTAGTGCGTTCTGGAATTGGAGAAATTTCGATTGTTGATGATGACAAAATTTGCTTAACAAATTTAAATCGGCAACTTTATGCTTTACATTCTACGGTTGGAAAAGACAAAGTTGATGTTGCGGAAAGTCGAATTCTTGATATAAATCCATATTGTAAGGTTAAAAAATACAAAACTTTTTTTATGCCAGAAAATTCCGCTGAGTTTGATTTTTCAGAGTACGATTATATTGTTGATTGCATTGATACGATTACTGGAAAAATTGAACTTGTTTGTAAGGCAAAGGAAGCGAATGTTCCTGTAATAAGTTGTATGGGTGCTGGAAATAAAGTTGATCCTACAAAATTTTGTGTTGCTGATATTTCTAAAACTTCGGTTTGTCCTTTGGCTCGAGTTATGCGCCGTGAATTAAAAAAGCGTGGAATTAAAAGGTTAAAATGCGTTTTTTCTACGGAAGAAGTTATTGCTCCGCACGATGAAGATTTAGAAGTGAGTTGTAAGTTTCATTGTGTTTGTCCGCCGGGAACTAAGCGAAAATGTACTATTAGAAATCAGGTTCCTGGAAGTAATGCCTTTGTTCCTTCTGTTGCCGGACTTATAATTGCTGGTGAAGTTTTAAAAGATTTAACGGATTTTCATAAAACAAATCTTTTTCCGGTTGTTAAAAGTAAGACGCAAAAGTCAACAAGGAAATGATTTTGTTTTGTGATGCTGGCGGTTTTACTGATTGGACTCTCGGTTAAGTTGCGGATTTGGTTGTAAAACTGGCAAACTGGGCGGTTTAAGTTGCAGTTTTGGCGGTTTAACTTGCAATCCGCCACTTTAAGTTGCGACGTTTTCAGTTAAGTTGCGGGCTATTTATTTAACAGGCGGTATTATTTGTT
>CAZDAY010000092.1:0-4992 GCA_964503435.1 uncultured Treponema sp. | reverse complement strand
GTTAAAGTTTCAAAATCAGCAAAGTCAAAAAAATCAGCGGAAATTTTTAATTCTCTTTTTAACCATAATTTTTTTATTCGCCCAAAATTCCTTATCTGCGCAAGTAAAACACAATCCTTGGGAACTGATAATTTATCGCCCGGAAAATTCTTTTCATATAAATGATGTCCGCTGTTTTTTAAAAATCCAAGATGAAAACGGGAATGATGTTTCAAAATCAAAAGTCAGCGCAACTTACGAATGGGTTTCAAATCCAGACGTTATAAATCAATTTGAAAAATCATATTATTTAAGTGGCGGCATGGCAGTCCATTTGCAATTACAAAAAGGAAAATATCGCTTTTCTGTTTACACGCCAAAATCAGAACTTGTTTACTTTTCAGGCAATCCTCGTCTAAAAGAATTTGAATGGCAGAGCAACGTTTTTGAATACGACACAGAAAATCCCGCAAAAGTAATTTTTGTTGTTCCTCAAGCCGACTCAAATGGTTTTTACAACGGAAATTGGCTCATTGATTACAAAGCGCCAAAATGGTTTAAGTTTACAAAGCCTAAACTTGAGTAAAACTTGATTTTTTTGATTTTGGAGCGAGTTTTTTTATTTAAGGCTTATTGGTGATTGAACCTGTCGAAACCACAACTTCGGCTGTGAGTCACAAAATAAAACCGCCTCTTATTGCAGTTTTAGGGGCTTTTCTATACTAAGTGACTGACCCAAACTAAACCGCCCTTCCAGTGTTCCGCTATTCGCTTCATTGCTTCACTTTGTTTCGCAACGTGCTAACGCACGCACTTCCACGGCGAGCTAAGTCTTGGTTGTTGAGCCTGTCGAAACATGGTTGTTGTACTTCGACTGGCTCAGTATCCGCAACGTCAAAGTGCAATCGCCGGTTTTTATTCTTTTTAGGCAGCCCCGACTAACGCCAATAAAGTTTTAAAGCCCACACACTTGCTGTAACAACAAACCTAAAGTTTTTTTACATTCAATGCCCTAATCGCATTTAAAACCGCTAGAATCATAACGCCAACATCTGCAAAAATTGCTGCCCACATATTTGTAATTCCCAGTGCGCCCAAAACTAAACAGGCAAGTTTTACAAAAATTGCAAACGTAATATTTTCATAAACAATCTTTATACATTTTCTGGAAATTTTTATTGACTTTGAAATTTTCAACGGATCATCATCCATCAAAACAACATCTGCTGCTTCGATTGCCGCATCCGAACCCATTGCACCCATTGCAATTCCAATATCAGCACGCGAAAGAACTGGCGCATCATTTATTCCATCACCAACAAAAGCCAAAATTTCATTTTTATTTTTTGACGCAATCAGTTTTTCAACTTCTTCAACTTTATCCGCTGGCAAAAGTTCGCTGTGGAATTCGTCAAGCCCCAAATCTTCTGCGACCTTACTTGCAACTTTTTGAGAATCGCCGGTGAGCATAACAGTTTTTGAAATGCCAAGTTTTTTTAGTTCAGCGATTGCTTTTTTTGCCGAAGGTTTTTCAACATCAGAAATTACAATGTGCCCAGAATATTTATTGTCGATTGCAACGTAAATTATTGTGCCAACTGAATGACATTCTTCTACATCAAGCCCAAGACTTTTCATAAGTTTTGAATTTCCCACCGCAAGTTTATGCCCGTCAACTGTTGCCTTAATTCCGTGTCCGCTGATTTCTTCAATATCACTAACACGCCCACGATTTATTTCCTTTCCGTAAGCCGCCTGCAAGCTTTTACTGATTGGATGAGAAGACGCACATTCCGCAAGAGCAGCATATTCAAGAAGTTTTTCATCTTCGATTGTACTGTGATGAACTCCGGTAACTTCAAAAACGCCCCTTGTTAAAGTCCCAGTTTTATCAAAAACGATTAACTTTGATTTTGAAAGTGTTTCCAGAAAATTTGAACCCTTAATCAAAATTCCCTGATTACTTGCACCTCCAAGTCCCGCAAAAAAACTTAACGGAATGCTTATGACCAAAGCGCAAGGACAACTGATTACAAGAAAGGTTAAGGCTCTGTAAATCCATGTTGACCAATCGCCTGTTAAATGAATAAACAAAATTCTTACGACTGGCGGAATAATTGCTAAGGCAAGAGCGCTAAAAACAACTGCCGGCGTATAAAAATGTGCAAATTTTGAAATAAATTCTTCTGATTTTGATTTCCTTGAACTCGCATTTTCCACAAGTTCCAGAATTTTTGAAACTGTTGATTCTCCAAATTCTTTTGTTGTTCTGATTTTGATAACTCGCGTTAAGTTTATGCTTCCACTTATAATTTCATCTCCTGCATTTACTTCGCATGGCAGACTTTCGCCAGTTAAAGCACTTGTGTTTAAAGTTGTGGAACCTTCTGTAATAATTCCGTCTATTGGCACTTTTTCGCCTGGCTGAACCACAATAATTGTTCCGATTTTTACTTCATTCGGCTCAACTTGTTTTAGAGAAATTCCGTCTTCGATGTTTGCATAATCTGGGCGAATGTCCATAAGTTGAGTAATATTTTTCCGGCTTTTGCCAACAGCATAACTTTGAAAAAATTCACCAATCTGATAAAAAAGCATTACAGCAACTGCTTCTGTACAATCATCAACTTTTAAAAGATTTCCTTTTGCGTTAAAAATTGCCAAAGCAAATGCACCTAGAGTTGCAACTGACATTAAAAAATTTTCATCAAAAACTTTTCCGTTTATAATTCCCTTTCCTGATTTTTTTAAAATGTCATAAGCGATAATTAAATAATCAATTACGTAAAGAATAAATTTTACTGGCACTTTTCCAGGAATTGTTTCGAACGGAATAAATTGTAATGCAACAAGTAGAACCAGCGCAAGAATAATTCGCACAAGCATTTTGTTTTGTTTTTTAGTCATTTTTGCCCTCACTGCATTTTTTTTATATTTTTAGAATTTAATTTCGCAGTCACTTTCAACTTTTTTGCAAGCCTTATAAACTGCTTTCATAACTTTTTTTTCATCGCTTCCGTCCGCAAATTCAATGGTCATTTTTTGTGTCATAAAATTTACACTAGCATCACAAACGCCTTCAACTTTTTTGCTCGCCATTTCCATTTCGTTTGCACAGTTCGCACAATCAACTTCAATTTCATAAGTTTTTTTCATAAATTTGCTCCTTTTTGATAAACCGCAAAACAGAAAAACAGAAAATTCTTTGTAGCGCAAAAAATCTTCTGCAAAACTGCTTTCTAATTTTTAAACTTGTCATTTATCCAAACAATTAAATGTTTGTTTAATTCTAATAATAATCATATAATTGAATTGCTTAGACCGCAATATTTTTTGAAAGGCTTTTGCTTTTTGGATTAAAAGAATTTCCAAATGGGGCAAAATTTCTTGCGAGAAACTGACAGTTTATTTAAGGGGAAAAATCAAAATGAAATTTTTACAAAATCACGATGAATATTTTAAAATGGAATTTTTATGTGGTGAACTTTCTAAAAACGATGATTTTAAAATCGTTTCAAATTTATTTTATATTTTATCAGATTCAAATCGCTTAAAAATTTTCTGGCTTTTATGTCATTCAAAAGAAAGTGTTTCTAACATTTCAGACATTATGAAAATGACAAATCCTGCAACTTCACATCATTTAAAGATTTTAAAAGATGCAAATCTTGTTCAAAGTTATCGCGACGGAAAGGAAGTTTTTTATACATCAGCAAAAAATGCTACAAGTCAAACTTTGCACGGAATTATTGAAAAACTTATGTCTATTACTTGCCCTGATTTTGATGAAAAGCATGAAAAAATCAACGAAAATTCAGGATATCTTGAAGACCAGGTGAATAAAATTAAACAAGTTCACGATTATCTTATGAACAATCTTTCTAAACGCATTACGATTGATGAACTTGCAAAACAATTCGCAATGAATTCAACAACGCTAAAAACTGTTTTTAAGGACGTTTACGGTTCATCTTTGGCGGCTCACATAAAAAAACATAGAATGGAACGTGCGGCAACTTTTCTTGTAAATTCTGATAAAAGTATTAGTGAAATTTCTCTTGAAGTTGGATACGAAAGTCAAAGCAAATTTAGCGCTGCGTTTAAAGATTTTTATAAAACTACACCAGTTGAATATCGAAAAAATAATGCTAAGCGCTGATTTTAATAATGGTGATTAAGGCTCTCGAAGCCACCAAGTTTTTTATGCTAAGTGGCGGAGGCAAAAATCAAAATGAATTCTTTTTTTAGCGAATATTTCTTCTATTAATTAATTTCAGTTTGTTTTTTAACTTGTTAACAGTTAGTATTTACGTTGTCATTCTGAGTGAACTTATCTGCCGGCAGATCGATTCGGAATCTACTAATTTTTATTCAAACAAATCATCTAGTGTGAAAAGAATCAGATTGCCGAAAAACTTTTGCTTAAATCCTTAAATCCTGATTTTGAAAAGAATCCGTATTTTTTGCAGATAAAGCCGATTTCGTTTACTTGATTAATTTCTTTTTCAATCTCAGCTTTGTCCAACGGTGTGTTTCTGAATTTTGCTTCATAAAAAATGTATTCGCCGTTGTTTTCTGTTACAATGTTGAATTCACCATTTTTTTTGTTTTTTGCGTCATCGTAATAATATTTGCCAATTCTTTCAAACGGATTTTCAAGTTCTGCATTTCTGTTTTTCTAAAAGCGATTCCATCGTTCGGACTTTTTAGCAATTCAACTATTTTTGCAATGTAGGTAGCAAAAAATCAAGGAAAAAATTGTCACCCTGAACCTCTTGGTGCACTTTAACATTGCTCACCAAGCGGTTCGTAATGACATGTATTTCAAAACTTTAGAAGATTTTTTGTTAATGAATCCCTCAGGTTTGTTTTAGAAAACTGGCGGTTTATTAGATTTCTATGTAACCGCCACTTAGCACGCAAAACTGCCAGTTTTGGTAATCTACACTACGTGGAGCTTTTACTTTACGAATTTGTATCCTGCGTCAGAAATCGCTTTTTCAAATTCTGAAT
>CAZDAY010000091.1:0-6750 GCA_964503435.1 uncultured Treponema sp. | reverse complement strand
AAATGAAAATTTAATGTATAAACATATAAACAATGAACGACTAGAATTTTTAGGCGACAGCGTGCTGGGATTGGTTGCAGCAACTTATCTTTATCAGGATATGGAAAATTCTCAGGAAGGTGAACTTGCAAAAATAAAAGCAAATGTTGTTAGTGAAGCGGTTTTGTCTGTAATTGCACTTGAAAAACTGGAAATCAACAAATATCTTATTTTGGGAAAAGGAGAAGAACATTCTGGCGGCAGAACAAAAAAAGCTATTCTGGCAGATGCTTTTGAAGCAATAATTGGAGCAATATATATTGATTCGGGATTTAAAAATGCACAGAAATTTGTTTTAAGATATTTAATTCCTGAAATTAAAAAAGTTCAGATTCATAAAGGAAACAAAGATTATAAAAGTATTCTTCAAGAATATTATCAAAAAAGAACAAAAGAATCTCCGGTTTACAAAGTTGAATATACAGAAGGGCCTGAACACGACAAGCGTTTTTATGTTTCTGTAAAACTTGGCAAAACAATTTATGGACCAAGTGCCGGCAAAAGCAAAAAAGATGCAGAACAAAATGTCGCAAAAGCAACCTGTGAATTTTTAGGAATTGATGAAAAGGATTAGAGTTTATTTTTGTGTGACTTTATAAAAATCTTGTTAATTTGTTAAAACAATAAAATCGCTTTATATAATACATATTCTGTCTACCTATATATCAATCAGAAAAAAAAACACTGAAAACAATGAAGTTTTGTTTTATAGATTGATTCACTTAGCACAAAATCCCCTTTTAGCCGCCATGACACAATCTTATCAAAACTCAAAATTTGAACTATTTATTTTTTTACTTACTGAAATTTTATCCCCGATATTATAAAAATTTGTACTAAACTCAGAATTATTTTTTAAGAAATCAATATATTTGCGGATTTTTTTTACTAAGCGGATTGTGCTGGCGTTGTGAGTTAAACTTAAATCTTCAACCATTCCGTGAAAAGACAAATTGTCGCTGATTATAACGCCTTCTGGTTCAAGATTATTTTTGAATTTTTGAAAAAGATTTATGTACTGAGCCTTAGGTCCGTCAATAAAGATTAAATCAAATTTTCTGTCAAAATTTATATTAAGTGCATTTGCAAGATAAACTGTTATTCTATCCCACAAATCACAATCCAAAATATTTTTTACTGCCTGCTGATAACGAATTATATCAATTTCAACTGTATCCACAAAAACGTCATTTTTCGTTTTAGCAAACTGAATTGCAGAATATCCAATGGCGGTTCCGATTTCCAAAATATGTTTTACGTTGTGCTCTTTTATATAATCACAAATGAATTTAATTCCTGCATCCTGAATAATGGGTACAGAATTTTCTTTTGCGAATTTCTTTAATTCTTTTATTTCTTCTTCTACATTTTCTGCGTTCATTTTTAATCTCGAATTTTTAAAATCTTAAGCAAGCTGTTCAAGTTCTTGCAGAATAAAATCAGACTTTTCTTTTAAGTTTATGGATTTTGTTAGTAAAATAAGTTCACTTTGTTTTTGGGAATTTAATTTTACTCTTCCAGCACTTGTCCGGATTAGTTTCATAATTTTATCAACATTCACTTTGTAAATATCAGAAAATTCTATGTGAACTTCACCACGCTTTTCTTTTAAAGAACTTATCAAAAGTTTGTTACAAATTATTTTGATTTTTGCAATGCTTAACAGACTTGCAACTTCATCTGGAATTGGACCAAATCTGTCAAAAAGTTCATTCCACATAGCATCAAGTTCATCCTGATTTTTTATACCGGCAATTTTTTTGTACATTTCCATTTTAGTCTGGGCATCATCAATATATTCGTTTGGAATAAACCCAGAATATTCAAGCTCCAGAAAAACTTCAGAATTTTCATGCCAATGACTGTTCGTTAGTTTTTCAATTGCTGCATTTAAAAGATTCAAATACATTTCAAAACCGACTGCATACACTTCTCCACTTTGGTCTTTTCCCAAAAGATTTCCTGCTCCACGAATTTCCATATCTTTCATAGCAATTTTAAAACCTGAACCAAGTTCCGTAAAATTACTTATAACCTGGAGCCTTTTCATTGCAAGTTCTGACAAAGATTTATTTTCCGGATAAAACAAGTACGCATAAGCTTTTTTTCCACTTCTGCCAACACGTCCTCTTAACTGATAAAGCTGGCTGATTCCATACATATCAGCACGGTCGATTATAATTGTGTTTACATTAGGAATATCAATTCCGTTTTCAATGATTGTTGTTGCAACTAAAACCTGAAATCCACCCATTTTAAAACGCCTGAAAATATCATCAAGTTCATCGCTGGACATTTGACCGTGAGCCACATCAATCATCATTTCTGGAACTAATTGCTCAAGTTTGTGCCGAGTTTCTTCTAAGCTTTCAACACGATTATGCAAATAAAAAACTTGACCGCCGCGAGAAACTTCCGCCCTGATTGCATTTGCAACTTTTTTTTCATCGTACGCTTGGATTGTAGTTTCGATTGCCTGGCGATTTTGCGGTGGAGTTGTTAAAAGTGACATATCGCGAATTTTCAGCAGACTCATGTGCAATGTTCTTGGAATTGGAGTTGCACTTAAAGTAAGACAGTCAATGTTATGTTTTAAACTTTTTAATTTTTCTTTGTCTTTTACGCCAAAGCGCTGCTCTTCATCAATAATCAGCAAACCTAAATCTTTAAAAATTATATCTTTTTGAATGATTCTGTGAGTTCCGATTAAAACATCAATTTTTCCTTGTGCTAAGGCTGCAATAACTTTTTTTTGTTCACCCGGAGAAACAAAACGCGAAAGTTGCGCAATGTGAACTGGAAAATTCTTAAAACGTTCTATGCAATTTTCATAATGCTGTTCTGCCAGAATTGTAGTCGGAGCCAAAAATGCAACTTGTTTTCCGCCCATAACTGCCTTAAACGCCGCCCGCATTGCAAGTTCAGTTTTTCCGTATCCAACATCACCGCAAACAAGACGATCCATAGGACGAGAACTTTCCATATCAGATTTAATTTCTTGTGTTGCTGAAATTTGATCTTGAGTATCTTCATAAGGAAATGCCGCTTCAAATGCAAGATTCCATTCCGTGTCTTTTGGAAATGCAAAACCTTTTGATGCTTGTCGTTTAGAATAAATGTCAATAAGTTTTTCAGCAATTTCCTGAACTTGTTGTTGAACTTTAGCTTTTCTGGCACTCCAAGTTTTTGAACCGATTTTGTCAAGTTTAGGTTTAGAATTTTCATTTCCAATATAACGCTGGACCATATTAACCTGCTCGATTGGCACAAAGGCAAATTCTTCATCAGCATATTCAAGTTTTATATAATCGCGTTCTGTTCCTAAAGATTTTACGCGCTCAATGCCTTTAAACAAACCGATTCCATAATTCACGTGAACAACAAAATCTCCTGGCGAAAGTTCCACAAAAGAATCAATCGCCTTAGATTTAGTTCCGCTTCTTACAGATTTTGGCGTATTTCTTTTTCTGCCGAAAATTCCGTTTTCCTGAATCACCAAAATTTTTTCAGAAGAAATTCTAAAACCTTCCGTAAGACTTAATGGCAGAATTTCTACCGGATAAATTTCAGTCGATTTTTTTTCTGTAAATTCTTTTATGATTTCGTTTATTCTTAATGCCTGATTTTGATTATCCGCAAAAATATAAATGTGATATTTTTCCTGCTGCAAAGAATTTAACTGTTCTTTTAAATAATTTATGTTTCCAAAAAAACTAAGGCTTCCTTCACTTTCGAGATTTATATTATTTTCTGAGTTTTGATTTTCTGCGTTTTCAATTGTTCTAAAGCAAAATGAATTTTTATGTTTTTCAGAAAGATTTTCAAAATTAAATAACATAACCGACGGCGGAAAAACCGGAAACTTTTGGCGAGCAATTCTATAAGACGACAAATATTCGCTAAGAATTGACTGTTGAGCATTTAATGAACGATCGTAATCTAAATAAAAAACAGGAGTTTCTTCGCTGATGTAATCTAAAATTGAATAAGATTTATCCCAAAGCAGACCGTAAAAAAATTCTTCTCCTTCACTTTCTTTTTTTTCAAATAATTCTGAAATTAAATGTTGTGATTTTTGTTTTGCTTCATTTGTAAAAGCTAGATGAACATTTTTTTCGCTAAAAGAATTTTTTATTTCGTTTTCAAATTCCAAATCCTGAGAATTTTTGTAATTAGAGAAATTTTCTGTTTGATTTTGATTTTCGGGATTTGCAGATTTTTGTGCTGAAACAGAAGAATTTTCTGCAGGAGCAGGAAATTTTTCTGTGGATGCAGGAATTTTTTTTTGCAAATCATATTCACCAAAATTATTAACAATGCCCTTTTCATCCGCCACCTTAAACAAATCTTCAAGTTTTTTGCAAAGTTCATCTGTCCAAATAAGTTCTTTCATTGGATAAATTGTAATTTCACTGATTGAATTTCTTGAAACCTGAGTGTTGCTTTCAAAATATTTTATTTGAGCAATTTCATCAAAATCAAAAACAATTCGTGTGGCAAAATTTTCATCTGGCATAAACAAATCCAAAACTTCGCCTCTAAGCGCAAATTCGCCTTTTAAACCAACTTTCGGAACTCGCATATAACCAAGTTCACTAAGTTTTTTTGCAAGATTTTCTGGATCGTGTTCTTCGCCCTTTCTGATTTTAAAACAAAGTGATTTTAAATATTTTGGCGGAACCACGGGACTCAAAAAAGAACGCTGTGTAAGTATAAAAATTCGCGGTTTATTTTTTATTGAATTTTTAAACGTAAGTTTTGAAAGGACACCACTTCGCTCACCAAAAATAGCAGAACCTAAAGCACTTGGTCTGTAAGGAAGCGTTTGCCACCATTTTAAATTTAAAATTTCAACTTCATCTCCTAAAATTGTATTTAAGTCGCTTTCAATTTCATCTGCTTCTTTTTGACCCGGACAAATAATAACAATATCTTGTTGCTGACTTTTGTAATTATTTTGAAGTTCAGAAATAAGATTTACTTTTTTTCGCTTAAGAAATTCTTTTATAAAAAAAGCTGGTAAACTTCCCTTTAAGCCGTTTATGTTTACAAAATGTTCTTTTGATAATAATTGTCCGTCAAGACCTTTTCCATCAGCACATTTTAATGCAGAATAGTGAAAATCACTCCATGAAGAAATTAAAGAATCTAGCGAATTTTCAGATTTTGTTGATAATGAATTTGTCATAATTTACCGATAATATTTAAAAATAATTTTTATGGGAGAAATTACTGTGAAACGTAAATTTACATTGATTATAACTTTTTTATCAGTTTTTGCCATAGGAATTTTTGCCCAAAATTCAGAAAATCAAAGCAAAAATTCAAATACTCAGGTAAACATTAGATTTTATGACAAGTCGATGTATTATCCAGGAGATTCTTCAAACAATCCGATTTACATACATATTACAATAATCAACAACAGTTCAGAAACTTTAAGATTTAAACTTGCCGATGACAGAATGTTTTCTTTGGATTTTGTTGGTTTCAATGTAAGAAATTCTCAACTTCCGTCAACAAATTCTTTAATCCGAAAGCGAACAACAAATCAAACTGTTTACTTTAGAGAAATTTCGCTTGAAAAAGGTGAAGAATATTCATTTGTTGAAAATTTAAAAGATTATCTTGATATTACAGAACCTTCAATTTATTACGTTGAAGTTAATTTTTATCCAGAACTTTACAGAAACAAGGAAAATCTTGTAAATTCAAACAGATTAAGTCTTGAAATTCGCCCTAGCCCAGCATCTTCCACATCTACGATTTTGCCAATTGAACAAAAAACATCAATTATTTTGCAGCCAGAAGAAATTTCTCCAGATAAAGTTATTGAACAGACTATAATTGCCCGACAGAAATCTTTGTGGGATCAGTTTTTCTTGTATATGAATCTTGAAGAAATGTTAAAACAAGATCCAGTTCGCTCAAGAAAATATGCACTTGCAAGTTCACAGGAGCGCATAGAACTTTTGCGTTCGTACCGAGCAGATTTGATGTTACAAAGAATTAACAGCGATATTGTTGCAATTCCCAGTAAATTTGAAATAGAAACAACAACTTATTCTCAAACAGAAGGTTCTGTAAAAGTTCTAGAATGGTTCGATAACGGCACCTTCCTTGAAAAAAAGCGCTACACTTATTTCCTTAGACAGCGTGATGGAATTTGGCAAATCTACGATTATGTTGTTGATAATCTTGGAACTGAATAATGTCTGAATCAAAAAAAGCAAAATACTTTTGTGAAAATTGCGGGGCTGAAGTTAATGCAAATGCACGATTTTGCCCAAACTGTGGAAAATTTTTTGCAGCAGTTCGTTGTCCCCGTTGCACTTATACTGGCACGATAAGAGATTTTAAAAGTGGCTGCCCAAGATGTCATTATGCAATGTCAAAAGAAGAACTTTATGGAACTGAAACTGAAGAAAACTCTATTGATGGCAGAAAACATAAACTTTCAAGAAAATCAAAAAGCCTTATAAAAAAAAGTTTTTCAATTTATCGGAATAAAAACAAAAAAAATATTGCTTCAGATTCACCAACCTGGGTTTTAATAATAAGCATTTTAGTGATAATTTTTCTTGTAGTGTTTATTCTTTTGAAATGCAATGAAGAATTTTAAGAAATTTTAAAATTTATAAAAAAATGCCCGAAACCTGACTTGAACAGGCATGTCTTTCGACACTAGTACCTGAAACTAGCGTGTCTACC